>JBDTMW010000112.1:0-7685 GCA_039934065.1 Actinomycetota bacterium
AGCACCGCATCGAGGACGCCATCTCGGCCACCCGCGCGGCCATCGAAGAGGGCATTGTCGCCGGTGGCGGCTCCGCTCTCATCCATGCGGTCGCGGTTCTGGACGACCTCGAACTGATGGGCGACGAAGCCACCGGCGCGAACATCGTGCGCAAGGCAGCAGCCGAGCCGTTGCGCTGGATCGCCGAGAATGCCGGGCTCGAGGGTTATGTCGCGGTGTCCAAGGTCGCCGAGCTCGAGGTCGGCAACGGTCTGAACGCCGAGACCGGTGCCTACGGTGACCTGTTCAAGGCCGGGATCATCGACCCGGTCAAGGTCACCCGCTCGGCCCTGCGCAATGCAGCGTCGATCGCCTCCATGGTCCTGACGACGAACACCCTTGTCGTCGAGAAGAAGGTCGTGGAAGAGCCGGCGGCCGGCGGCCACGGCCACGGCCACAGCCACTGACGCATCGCCTGCCCAGCACCACGAACGACGAAGGCCGCAGCCCCTCGGGGTTGCGGCCTTCGCGGCGTCTGTCGCGCTGAAGATCAACCAGAGATGACCCGGATCCGCGTCTCGCCCAGGGCGACCACTGAGCCCGGCCGGACCTGTGCCCCTCGCCGACGATCGACCTCGCCGTCGACGCTGACCTCGCCGTCCTCGATCAGGGTCCGGGCCTGCGCGCCGTCATCGACAACGCCAGCCAGCTTCAGCAGCTGACCGAGCCGGATCATCTCGTCGCGGATCGGTACCTCGATCGCGTCGTCCACGTTCAGCTCGCGGCTCGGCTGCCGGCCGGGAAGGCGGGCTCCCCGGCATACGCCACATCACGTTCGTCCGCGGTCATAGCACCCCATACGCCGTATGGCTCACGGACCCTCAGCGCGTGCTCGCGGCAGCTCGCGACGACCGGGCAGCCCAAGCACACGGCCTTGGCCGCGCGGTCACGTTTGCGTCGTGCCGGGCCGCGCTCTCCGTCGGGGTGGAAGAAGACGTCAGGGCCCTCACGCCGGCACGAGCCGCCCAGCTGCCACTCCCAGAGGTCGGCGACCGGCCCGGGCAGGCGAGATACTTCAGCCAACGGTTTCTCCTTCGATGGTCCCCGGCCCAGCTCTGGCGGGCAGTGAGCACACGCGATGCGGACGCTACCCTCGGGCGGAGGCCTGGACAAGGCTCACTTGGCCAAGACTTGACCAAGAAATGCGAGGAACGGCGGCTCCGGGCTGGGCGGGCCTTGAGCCACGTACGGTGGCGCAGGCGGCATACCTCAGCGTTTGTCGGCTTGTCCGTGTGAGCCACCCCGCTGTCGTAGAATCGGCAAATGAGCTCACCCGGCGCCCCGGAATCCGCTGTTCCCGCGCCGTTCGCAGCGCTCGGCCTGACTTTTGACGACGTGCTGTTGCTCCCCGGAGCCACCGAGATCGTGCCCAGCGAGGTTGACACGTCGACCCGGCTGTCGCGCAACATCTCTCTCAGGCTGCCAATGGTCTCTGCGGCCATGGACACCGTGACCGAGGCTCGGATGGCCATCGCCATGGCCCGCGAGGGAGGTATGGGCATCCTGCATCGCAACCTTTCGATCGAGGACCAGACCGCGCAGGTCGACCGGGTCAAGCGCTCCGAGTCGGGCATGGTCTCGGATCCGATCACCACGACTCCGGACGCCACGCTGGCCGAGGTCGACCAGCTGTGCGGACAGTTCCACATCTCGGGTCTGCCCGTGATCGACCGCGACGGGTTGTTGGTCGGCATCATCACCAACCGCGACCTGCGCTTCGAGACGGACTTCAGCCGCCCCGTGTCCCAGGTCATGACCCGGATGCCGCTGATCACCGCGCGCGTCGGCGTGGACAAGATGGACGCGCTGGCGCTGCTGGCCCGGAACAAGATCGAGAAGCTGCCGCTGGTTGATGAGGCCGGGCGGCTCAAGGGCCTGTTCACCGTCAAGGACTTCGTCAAGACCGAGCAGTACCCCCTGGCCACCAAGGACGACTCGGGCCGGCTGCGGGTTGGCGCTGCGATCGGTTTCTTCGACGACGCCTGGAAGCGCGCGATGGAGCTGGTCGAGGCCGGCGTCGACCTTCTTGTCGTGGACACGGCCAACGGCCACGCCAGGGGCGTCACCGACATGATCCGGCGGCTCAGGTCCGAGCCCGGTGTGGCCCATGTCGACATCGTCGGGGGGAACGTGGCGACCCGGGCCGGTGCTCAGGCACTGGTCGACGCCGGCGCTGATGGCGTCAAGGTGGGAGTCGGCCCGGGGTCGATCTGCACGACCCGGGTTGTTGCCGGCGTCGGTGTCCCGCAGGTCACTGCGATCTACGAGGCGGCGCTGGCGTGCAAGGCAGCAGGAGTTCCGGTGATCGGCGACGGCGGCCTGCAGTACTCCGGCGACATTGCCAAGGCACTGGTGGCAGGTGCCGACACCGTGATGCTCGGCTCCTTGCTGGCCGGCTGCGAGGAGAGCCCCGGTGAGCTGGTCTTCATCAACGGCAAGCAGTTCAAGTCCTACCGTGGCATGGGTTCTCTCGGTGCCATGCAGTCCCGCGGCCGGGGCAAGTCCTACTCCAAGGACCGCTACTTCCAGGGCGACATCACCGACGATGACCTGGTCGTGCCCGAGGGAATCGAAGGCCAGGTGCCTTACCGCGGTCCCCTTGCGGCCGTGGCATACCAGCTTGTCGGGGGCCTGCGGCAGTCCATGTTCTATGTCGGCGCCCCCTCGATCCCCGAGCTGCAGGCTCGCGGCCGGTTCATCCGGATCACGGCGGCAGGGCTCAAGGAGAGCCACCCGCACGACATCCAGATGACCATCGAGGCACCCAACTACAGCCGGCGCTGACGTCTGCGGCGTCGGTGCCGCCCCCACGGCCTGCGGCCGATAGCCTAGGCGCGTGAACGAGATCGAGATTGGCCGCGGCAAACGCGGGCGCCGGGCCTATTCCTTCGACGACATCGCGGTGGTGCCATCCAGGCGCACCCGTGACCCCGAGGAGGTGTCGGTGGCCTGGCAGATCGACGCCTACCACTTCGACCTTCCCGTGATCGCGGCGCCGATGGACTCGGTGATGTCCCCGGAGAGCGCCATCGCCCTGGGCAAGCTGGGTGGCCTGCCAGTGCTCGACCTCGAGGGCTTGTGGACGCGTTACGACGACCCGACGTCCCTGCTGGCCGAGATCGCCACGCTGGACTCCGTCTCTGCAACCGCGCGGCTGCAGCAGATCTACGCCGCGCCGATCAAGCCCGAGCTGATCACCGAGCGGCTTCGTCAGCTACGTGAGGCAGGCATCACCGTGGCCGGCGCGCTGTCGCCGCAGCGGACCCAGGAGTTCTGGGAGACCGTCGCCAAGGCCGGGTGCGACCTGTTCGTCATTCGTGGCACGACAGTTTCGGCCGAGCACGTATCGAGCCGGGCAGAGCCGCTCAACCTCAAGCGTTTCATCTACGAGCTCGACGTCCCCGTCATCGTCGGCGGCGCCTCGTCCTACACCGCGGCGCTGCACCTGATGCGCACCGGCGCAGCAGGTGTGCTCGTCGGATTCGGCGGCGGCGCGGCCCACACGACGAGGCTCACGCTGGGTATTCACGCGCCCATGGCGTCCGCGATCGCCGATGTGGCGGCTGCGCGGCGCGACTACATGGACGAGTCCGGTGGTCGATATGTGCACGTCATCGCCGACGGCGGCATGGGACGCAGTGGTGACATCGTCAAGGCCATCGCGTGTGGAGCAGACGCCGTGATGCTCGGAGCGGCGCTCGCGCGGGCCACGGACGCTCCGGGGCAGGGTTTCCACTGGGGCTCCGAGGCGCACCATGCGCTTCTGCCGCGAGGCGAACGGGTCCAGGTCGGGGCTCTGGCACCCCTCAAGGAGATCCTCCTGGGTCCCGGCCGGATGGCCGATGGCACAACCAACCTCATCGGCGCCCTCCGGCACGCGATGGCCACGACCGGCTACTCCGACCTCAAGGAGTTCCAGCGGGTCGAGGTCGTGGTGGCGCCCTACCAGAACAGCTGACGGGGGCCAATGATGCGACCCACAACCGTGGCGTCACTGTCACCACAGGACCGTTCCGACGCCCTCGCAGCGATGCAGGAGGGCGAGCTTGACCTGGTGATCGTGGGCGGCGGAGTCGTCGGTGCGGGGGCTGCCCTCGACGCTGTGACCCGTGGCCTGTCGGTCGGTATCCTCGAGGCCCGTGACTGGGCATCGGGCACCTCGAGCCGCTCGAGCAAGCTGATCCACGGTGGCCTGCGCTACCTCGAGATGCTCGACTTCCGTCTGGTCCGCGAGGCACTCAAGGAACGCGGCCTGCTGCTGCAACGCCTCGCGCCACACCTCGTGCGTCCGGTCCAGTTCCTCTACCCGCTCACCCACCGCGGCTGGGAGCGGCCGTATGTCGGCGCAGGGCTAGCGCTGTACGACGCCATGGCGTCCGTGTCGAGCACCTCGAGCGGCGTGCCCCGCCAGAAACACCTGACGAAACGTCAGGCGCTGCGCCTCGCGCCGAGCATGCGCCAGGACTCGTTGGTCGGGGCGGTGCAGTACTTCGACGCTCAGGTTGACGACGCGCGCCACACGATGTTCGTCGTCCGCACCGCTGTGGCATATGGGGCTCTGGCTGCAAACCGTTCTCGCGTCACGGGATTCATCCGTCAGGGCGAGCGGGTCACCGGGGTCCGGGTCCGTGACCTCGAGACCGGCGACGACATCGAGATCCGTGCCAAACAGGTCCTCAACGCGACCGGAGTCTGGACAGACGAAACCCAGTCGCTGGTGGGCGAGCGGGGGCAGTTCCGGATCCGCGCCAGCAAGGGCATTCACCTGGTCGTGCCACGGGACCGGATCCAGTCCCAGTGCGGCCTGATCCTGCGCACCGAGAAGTCTGTGCTGTTCGTGGTGCCGTGGGGCCGTCACTGGATCATCGGCACGACCGACACTGACTGGTCACTCGACAAGGCACACCCTGCAGCCAGCAGTCGTGACATCGACTACCTCCTTGAGCACGTCAATAGCGTTCTCGTGACACCACTTTCGCGTGAAGACGTCGAAGGCGTCTACGCCGGGCTGCGACCGCTGCTGTCCGGCGAGAGCGAGAACACGTCCAAGCTGTCCCGCGAGCACGTCGTCGGACACCCGACCCCGGGGCTCGTGGTCGTGGCGGGAGGCAAGTACACGACCTACCGCGTGATGGCCGCCGACGCAGTCGACGAGGTGGCCCGTGGAATCGACGATCGGGTTCCGCCATCGTGCACCGAACGGATCCCGTTGCTGGGCGCAGAGGGCTATGACGCAGCCTGGAACGCCCGCCATCGCACCGCGGACCGCTACAGCATTCACGTGGCGCGGGTCGAGCACCTGCTCCAGCGATACGGCACCCTGGCCACCGAGGTCCTTGATCTGTGCATGGTCGATCCTGTTCTGGCAGAGGGGCTTTCGGGGGCCGATGACTATCTGGCGGCGGAAGTTGTCTATGCGGTCAGCCATGAGGGTGCCCGCCACCTGGACGATGTGCTGACCCGTCGCACCCACATCTCCATCGAGACCTGGGATCGAGGCGTGTCCGCCGCCATTCCGGCTGCCTCCCTGATGGCTCCCATTCTTGGCTGGAGCGACGAACAGCAGGCCAAGGAGATTGAGCACTACCTTGCCAGGGTCGAGGCCGAGCGCGCTTCGCAGGAGCAGCCTGACGACGAGACCGCTGACAGTGCACGGATGGGCGCACCTGAGATCGTGCCGCTCGCCTGAATCAGCGTTCTGGTAGCAAACCGGGCGCCTTCGCTTTAGCCTGCACTAATGAACCCGGAAGTCCTCGTCGATCCCGAAACAGACCCCAGGGCGACGTATGCCGTCGATCCGGGGCTGGCCCGCCGACTCACCGCCCGCGTCGTGTGTTCATCCATGCCGGAGACGTTGCTGACCTACACGCCGATGACGGGCGCCCCCCTCGCGCTGCTCCCGCAGTCGACTGCGGCCGATGTCACGGCGGCCTACGAGTCGGCCCGGACTGCGCAGCGATCATGGTCCCGAACGCCCATGGCCCAGCGGGCCCGGATCTTCTTGCGGTTCCACGACCTCGTGCTCGAGCGCCAGACGGAGCTGCTCGACCTCATCCAGCTCGAGTCGGGCAAGGCTCGGTCGCACGCATTCGAGGAGGTTGCGGACACTGCGATCGTCAGCCGCCACTATGCCCGACGCGCGGCGGGATACCTGCGCCCGCGCCGTCGCCAGGGGGCCTTCCCGCTGTTGAGCCAGGCGGTCGAGCTGCGTCACCCCAAGGGCGTGGTCGGCATCGTCGCCCCATGGAACTACCCCCTGTCGATGTCGATCACCGACGCGATCCCTGCGCTGCTCGCCGGCAACGCGGTGGTGCTCCGGCCGGACAACCAGAGCGCCCTGACGGCGCTGGCGGCCGTGGGTCTGCTCCACGAGGCTGGACTGCCCGAGGGCGTGCTTCAGGTCGTCCTCGGCGACGGCCCGACCGTCGGCGGCGCCGTGCTCGAGCGCGCGGACTACGTCTGCTTCACCGGGTCCACCGCGACGGGTCGCTCGGTGGCCCAGAACGCTTCTCTGCGCCTTGTCGGAGTCTCGCTCGAGCTGGGTGGCAAGAACGCCATGTACGTCGCTGAGGACGCCAACATCGGCCTGGCCGTCGACGGTGCCGTCCGGGCGTGCTTCTCATCGGCCGGCCAGCTCTGCATCTCGATCGAACGCCTGTACCTGCATGAGGAGATCCACGACGAGTTCCTGGCGGCCTTTGTCCTGGCAGTGAAGTCCATGCGGCTCTCGCCGGACCTGACCTTCGACGCCGACATGGGTTCCCTCGGCGGGGCCGCCCAGTTCGAGCGGGTCACCGCCCACGTTGAGGACGCCAGGGACAAGGGCGCCGCTGTACTCGCCGGAGGCCGGGCGAGGCCCGAGATCGGGCCGTACTTCTACGAGCCGACCATTCTTGCCGAGGTCACCGCGGCGATGGGTTGCCGGGACGACGAGACGTTCGGGCCCGTCGTGTCGGTCTACCGGGTGGGCGGCGACGACGAGGCCATCCGACAGGCGAACGACAGCGACTTCGGCCTCAACGCCTCGGTGTGGACGCGCGACGTGGCCCGTGGACGGCGGATCGCCCGGTCGATCAAGGCCGGCACGGTCAATATCAACGACGGGTACGCTGCGGCCTGGGGCAGTGTCGGCGCCCCTATGGGAGGCATGAAGAGCTCCGGAATGTCGCGGCGACACGGCATCGAGGGGATCACCAAGTACACCGAGACCCAGAACATCACCGCCCAGCACCTCGTGGGTTTCGCGCCGCCGTTCGGGCTCTCCGACGAACGATGGGCAAGGAGCCTCACCCTTGCGCTCGGCGCCATGAAGCGGCTGGGACTGCGCTGATGTCGGTGCCGGGAGTGAATGTGGGTAACAGCACGTACGACTACGACGTGGTGGTGGTCGGCTCCGGCTTCGGCGGTTCGGTCACGGCGCTGCGGCTGGCAGAGAAGGGCTATCGCGTTCATGTCATCGAGTCGGGCCGCCGGTTCGCCGATGACGACTTTGCCAAGACGTCGTGGGACCTGCGTCGATACCTGTGGGCTCCACGGCTGAAATGCTTTGGTGTGCAAAGGATCCACCGCCTGCCAGACGTGATGATCCTGGCCGGTGCGGGCGTCGGCGGGGGCAGCCTCAACTACGCCAACACCCTCTACGTCCC
>JBDTMW010000113.1:0-7620 GCA_039934065.1 Actinomycetota bacterium
TGTCGGGGGCTGCTGGCCGTAGGGCGGTGCCGGGGGCTGCTGGCCGTAGGGCGGTGCCGGGGGCTGCTGGCCGTAGGGGTTGTTCTCCGGTGGGGGAGACGGCGGCGCAGGAACCGCTGCGGTGGGGTCGGCCCAAACAGGCGCGGTCGGGTCGCTGAAGTCGGATCCTGAGACCTGGTCCTGGACCTGGTCAGGATCGGGCTGCTGTTTCTCGTCGCCCGTTGGCTCGCTCATGCGCTGTCTCTCCCGTATCGTCCGACCCGTTCTCGGGCCGTGGTTGACAAGATACCAACGATGAGTCGCGTCGCCCGCCGTGGGAATGGTGGTGCGATGCCGCTTACTGAGACGATAAGGGCCGCCACAGGGAGGCAGCACATGCGAGGACCGCAGCGTGAAACTCAGACCGGTATGCCCGGACGGGTCACCATCTACGAGGTCGGACCCCGCGACGGGTTGCAGAACGAGAAGACAGTCGTGCCGGTTGAGGTGAAGGCTGAGTTCGTCCGACGCCTCGTTGCAGCCGGGCTCGACACGGTGGAAATGACCTCGTTCGTACCGCCGGGATGGGTTCCCCAGCTCGCCGACTCCGCCGCCCTGCTGGCTCTGCTCGGTGACGTCGGCCGCGGTCGCAACAGGCCGGTACTAGTGCCCAACGAGCGCGGTCTGGACGCAGCGCTCGCACAAGGCGTCCAGGCGGTTGCGGTCTTCGGTAGCGCCACGGCGACCTTCGCGCGCAAGAACCTGAACCGCACCGTGGATGAGTCGATCGCGATGTTCGCTCCCGTCGTGGCGCGAGCCCGCGTCGAAGGCCTGTGGGTCCGCGGGTACCTCTCAATGTGCTTCGGCGACCCGTGGGAGGGTGACGTTCCCATCGACCAGGTCGTGGCAGTCGCCTCCCGCCTGATGGATCTTGGCTGTGACCAGCTCAGCCTGGGCGACACCATTGGCACGGGCACGACCGGGCACGTTCACCGACTGCTGGATGCCTTGGACGCCAAGGGAATTGGCGTCGATCGTATCGCTGTGCACTTCCATGACACCTATGGCCAGGCGCTCGCCAACACCATGGCTGCGCTGGCCCACGGAGTGACCGTCGTCGATGCCTCGACAGGGGGGCTGGGCGGTTGCCCCTATGCGAAGAGCGCGACCGGAAACCTCGCGACCGAGGATCTCGTTTGGGCTCTCGACGGGCTGGGGATCGAGACAGGGGTAGACCTCGAGGCGCTGGTGGAGACCAGTGTCTGGATGTCAAAGAAACTGGGGCGGCCATCGTCATCACGGGTCGTCAGGGCGGTGGCAGGTGTCGATGCCTGACTCGACGCCGACCGACCCGATGCCGGCCGGCCCAGCGCCAGCCACGGGGTTCAGGGGCTTCTTGACCCGCCGCGCTGAGGCCATGTTGCGCAAGCCCGGTCGAGCGTCGGCGGCACTCACCGAGCCCGGGGAGAGTCAGGTGGTTCTTCAGCTGGTCGGACCCAGGCCGATCCACGTGACTGCGATCATCAGTCAGGCCACCGGCCTCGACCTCGTGTCCGCCAGCAGCCTCGCCCATGACGCCCCCGTGGTGGTGGTGTCCGGGATCAGCGAGGCAAGCGCTCAGCGCGTGGTCCAGCGCCTGGAGAAAGCTGGGGCGAAAGCCGTTGCAGGAGAGGCGTATCGGCCGGACTAGATTGTGGCACGGTCGAGCGGTCAGCTGATCGCAGCTCCGGTGATCCGATGGATCGAGAAGGCGCGCTCCACATTGGATCCCTCGATCGACCCATAGGCGCGGCCGCCCTCGATTCGCTTGGGGTAGAACAGCAGTCGCGTTGTCCGCCCGTCAGCGTCGGCGTAGCCGATCCAGAGTCCGACGTTGTCGCCCGCCGCCTCCCTCAGGAGCGCCAGGGCGACGGCTGGCTCTGTGGACGGCAGGCGGGGACCGGGCTGGGACTGTTCGCGTGCCCGCTCGTATGCCGCTGACTCCTCCCCGGCGCGCAGCGCCGAGATGAGAGTCTTGGTCAGTTCGTCGTCGACGAGCGACGAGACAACGGACGAGGCCAGAGGTCGTCGGGCAGGGGAGCGGTGCTGTGCGATGACAGGGACCATGACACCGCCGTCTGTCGCCTCGGCAATGGGCGCAAAGCCGTTCTCTCGTAACATCTCCAGGACAACCATCGTGTGTGCTGGCGATACGACGACGGTTGGCGCGACCCGCCTTAGCTGCAACGCCGCCAGCTCGCGATCGGCCAACATGCTGTCTAGTACTGCCGAGTCGTCGCTGCGGATATAGGCCGACACCGAGCCCACGCGAGTCTGGCCGTGGCGCCGGGCGATATCGCCTACGAGGTACTCGAGCGGCTGCGGCACAGGCGTTCGGCTGGCGTCCTGCAGCGCGGTGAGAACCTCGGCGGACGACCATCCAGCGTCGAGAGCCCGGCGAACGCTTTCGGGGGAGAAGCGGTACACCGTTGCCCCACCTCGCGACTCCACGTCGGCGACCAGACGCATGAACTTGGCGAGGCTGCCTTCGAGTCGTCCTGGCGCGACCGCGGTCAGGTCTGCCTGCAACAGGACGTGCTCGACCGGCGACGGCAGGTGGCTGCTGATCGCCTCCTCAGCACCAGACGTGCTGGCAGTGGTTTCCGAGAGGAGATGTCCTGCGGTGCTGAGCGCTCCGCGTCCGGTTATCCCGAGCCACTCAGCCTCGCGAAGCACCGCGGCGGTGACCGTGTCGATGATCTCGCCCCGGCGCATCGGTCTGCGCCACCGGATGCGTTCACTCAAGGTGGCCGAGTCAGGCGCCTGGCCTTCGGGCAGTGCTGCCAGCTCGGTCAAGATGTCGCCGCGCAGCTGTCGCATGGGCGGATAGGCGACATCCCCGCTGAGCGCGTTGATGGGGCTGCCGCCGCCCGTGGCGATCGTGCCGACGAGGTGTGGCGCGCGGCCCGACGAAAGCCAGGCGAGGGCGAGCTTGGCCCACCGGTGTGCGGACGGGCGTTGTTGCCAGTCGTCGTAGCGAGGGGTCGGGGCCCACACCGGCTCGAGTGATGCGTCATCCCCCAAGAGGCCTGCGGCATAAGCCGTTTCGACAACAAAGGCAGCATGCGGCGCATCAACATCGAGGACGATCGACAGATGCTTGAAGTCCCGGGCCGAGAGCCCCCCCGCGCGCAGGACCCTCGGTGGACGGGGACCCCAGTCTGCTGCGACCTCGTCCACGAGACCGAGCAGCTCTGAGGCTTGACCCCCGGCGGCTGCATCTACGGAGGACCGTTCCTGGACAGTGATGGTCAGGTCTGGGGCGGTCAAGGCGATCTCACGGTGCAGCCTGCCCCCGCGCAACCGCAGCGCGACCTCGCGGGGCAGCACGACGTGGTCGGCAGACAGCGCGCACATCAGCTGATGGGACAGCAGCCACGCACCGATCGAGGCCAGGGGGCCGTCGGGTGACAGGGTGCCGACCGGCGGTCCCCAGGTGAGCTTGTCCAGGATGCTTCGGGCGTCAGTCGGGGCTGAGGCGATGACGGCGTCGAGCGCCTCTGGTGAGGCGTAGGACGCCGGCGTTGAGCCGCGCAGGTCGGCAATCCCCGGACCAAGACCGGCCGGATGCTGACCGAGCACCTCGGCGACCGCACGTACGACGTGGTGTTGGTCGCTGCTGCGCCAGATCAGACCGCGATCCCAGAGGTCGCTGACGAACCCGTCGAGGGTCCCGGCCGCCCGGCCGAGCAGTGCTGCTGTCTGGTCGAGGTCGACGGGATCCCCGCTGACGACGAGCGCCTCGAGGACCTGCAGGTGGCCACGGTCGAGCCCGTCCAGGGCCCGCTGAACGCTGGAGCGCGTGCTGGCCCGAGCGGCCAGCGACGTCAGATCGCTCGGAGCCGGCCGGGCCAGGTCTGGTCGGCGACGGACCAGTGTTCGGAGCTGTTCGTCGCTTCGGCTGCGTACGTCGTCTGCGAGGCTTCTGACGGTGGCGGGTGGTCGGGACAGGGACGCGGACACACCCCATACGGTAGTTGGCTTGCGCACGCTTGCTTGCCGCCCGGCGCCTAGGTGGCGAGGATGGGCGCAAACCACGTCACCCAAAGCGGAGGAACTCTGATGGCCCAAGCGCTCTCGTCCTACGGCTCTGGAACCTCCGAATCGCCCTTGCTGGGTGACACGATCGGCGACAACCTGGTGCGAACCGTCTTGCGTTTCCCGGAGCGCGAGGCCCTGGTCGATATGCCCAGCGGTCGCCGCTGGACGTACGCCGCGTTCGACGCCGATGTCAACGGACTGGCCATGGGCCTGCTGGCAGGTGGCATCGAGGCCGGCGACCGGATCGGCATCTGGTCCCCGAACTGTCCCGAGTGGACTCTGCTTCAATACGCCACGGCCAAGGTCGGCGCGGTGCTGGTCAACGTCAACCCGGCCTATCGCAGCCACGAGCTGGCCTATGTCGTGGGGCAGTCGGGCATGCGGATGCTGGTCAGTGTCGTTCAGCACAAGACGTCGAACTACCGAGCCATGATCGACGAGGTGCGATCGCAGTGCCATGACCTTCGGGAGGTCGTCTTCATCGGCGAGGACAGCTGGGATCAGCTGGTGGCGGGGGGCAGTGAAGCCTCTCTGGATCAGCTGGCCGAGCGGATGGCGACGCTGAGCTGCGATGACGCCATCAACATCCAGTACACCTCCGGCACGACCGGGTTCCCCAAGGGCGCCACGCTGAGCCACCACAACATCCTCAACAACGGCTTCTTCGTCGGCGAGCTCGTGGGTTACACCGAGAGTGACCGGATCTGCCTGCCGGTGCCCTTCTACCACTGCTTCGGCATGGTCATGGGCAACCTCGCGGCCACGAGCCACGGTGCGTGCATGGTGATTCCGGCGCCTGCGTTTGACCCTGGCGCGACCCTCAAAGCCGTTGAGCAGGAACGGTGTACGAGCCTGTACGGCGTCCCCACGATGTTCATCGCCGAGCTGGCGTTGGAAGGCTTTGCGGCATACGACCTTTCGTCGCTGCGCACCGGGATCATGGCGGGCTCGCCCTGTCCCGTTGAGGTGATGAAGCGGGTGATCGCCGAGATGAACATGTCCGAGGTCGCCATCGCCTACGGGATGACCGAGACCTCACCGGTCTCGACCATGACCCGGGCGGACGACGACCTCGCACGCAGGACGGAGACTGTTGGCGGGGTCATGCCGCACCTTGAGGTCAAGGTCGTCGACCCCTACACCGGGCGCACTGTCCGGCGCGGCAAGACGGGCGAGCTGTGCACCCGCGGCTACAGCGTCATGCTCGGCTACTGGGAGCAGCCGGACAAGACGACCGAGGCGATCGATGCCGCGCGCTGGATGCACACCGGCGACCTGGCCACGATGGACGACGGCGGCTATCTGTCGATCGTGGGGCGGATCAAGGACATGGTGATCCGGGGTGGCGAGAACGTCTATCCGCGTGAGATCGAGGAGTTCTTGTACAGCCACCCGGACATCGCCGATGTCCAGGTCATCGGAGTCCCCGACGCGAAGTATGGCGAGGAGCTGATGGCCTGGGTCGTGATGCGCCCGGGCACAGTGCCGTTGACGGCGGAGGCAGTTCGCGCGTTCTGCAACGGCAAGCTCGCGCACTACAAGGTGCCCCGGTACGTGCATGTCGTGGACGGGTTCCCGATGACCGTGACCGGCAAGATCCGCAAGGTGGAGATGCGCGAGAAGTCCGTTGAGTTCCTCGGGCTCGCTGACATGAGTTCCTAGACAACTCTCAGGCTCTTCTCCGACTTCTCTCGGGTTGGTGGATCATGCTGGGAAGAGCGAAAGGAACGCCTATGCCCCAGCAGCCTCCGGTTCAGCAGCCTGGTCAACCCCTCGGTCAGCCGCCCAGCCCCCCCACCCAGGTGATGTCCGCCCAGAGCGCGCCGCCGTCTGGTCCACCAGCGGGACCTCCCGTGGTCCCCGTCTCCGGAGCCGCTCCGACACCGAGCGGGTGGCAGCGCGCGACGTCAACCCCTGGCGCACGCTGGGGGCTTGGCATTGCCGCCGTCGGGCTCGTCGGTCTGATGGTTCTCGGGGTCGGCATTGCCGGAATCGCGGTTCTGCGCCACCACGACCGGGTCAGTTTCCTGGGGGATCGGCAAGCCGGGTACTCCCGAGGCCAGGACGGCCCGGGCGGCCAGGGTCTCAACAGCCGCAAGGGTCTTCGCAACGGTCAGGGGCCCGGCGCGACCGGGAACGGCAACGGACGGCAGTACCAGAACGGGCTGCCGGGTGGTCGGGCCCAGGACCGGGGTGGTCTCGGCAACCTGCTGGGTGCAGCCGTTCAGCACGGCGACGTGACCGCAACGGTCAACGGTGCCGCTCAGGCGCTGGTGTTCCAGCGTGGCGAGGTCACAGCAGTCAGTGGCACGTCGATCACGCTCAAGAGCCCGGACGGCTTCGTGGGCACGTACGGCCGCAACGCCACGACAAACGCGAACAAGGCCGCTCCCGTCAAGGGTGGGCAGGCGTTTGTCCTGGCCCTCGCTTCCGACAAGGTGGCCCTGAGAATCATGGCGATGCCGGCTGCTGTGGGTTCGGCTCCGGTCAACTGAGCACGGGCACGTCGAGCCACCGAGGCGGCAGGCCGTATCTTCCTGGTGTGAGCGTTCTCCCCAGCGGTGAGCAGTGGACCATCCGACGTGGTGATCACGAAGCGGTTGTGGTCGAGGTCGGGGGAGGCCTGCGCAGCTACGCCTTTCGAGGGCGGGACGTCCTGGCCGGATACCCGCCTGATGTTCGCTGTTCGGCCGGGCGTGGTCAGCTGCTGATGCCGTGGCCCAACCGGATTCGTGACGGTCGCTACACCTTCGCCGGCAGCGTCCACCAGCTGGCGCTCACCGAGCCGGACCGTGGCAATGCGGTCCATGGCCTGGCGCGCTGGGCGATGTGGTCCCCGCTCGAACGAAGCGAAGACGCCGTCACCCTCAGGTGCCGTTTGCGACCGCAGCCAGGCTGGGAGTGGAGCCTGGACCTCTCGGTCACCTACGCCCTGACGACGGCAGGCATGGTCGTGACGCCGCGGGCTCGCAACGTCGGGACCGAGGCCGCCCCGTTCGGGGTCGGCGCGCACCCGTACGTCACCGTCGGTGAGGGCCGCGTCGACGAGGTGCTGCTCGGCATACCGGCGGCTTCGCTGCTTGAGATGGACGACCGTCTGTTGCCCACAGGGTTGGCTCCCGTGGATGGCACGGCCTTTGACTTCCGCGACCCAAGACCGTTGGGTGAGCTGGAGCTGGACACGGCGTTCACCGACGTCGATGCCGACGCCGATGGCTGCTGGCGGGTCACTATCTCCCATCCCGGGGCCGGCCGCGCGGTCACCGTCTGGGCCGACGCCACGGCATACCGGTGGCTCCAGGTCTTCACCGGCGACTCGCTGCCAGCGGCAACCCGGCGGACCAGCGGTATCGCGGTGGAGCCGATGACCTGCCCGCCGGACGCCTTCAACTCCGCTGACGACCTGCTCATCCTCGAGCCAGGTCAGGAGTTCGCGGCATCGTGGGGGATCACACCCGGCCAGCGGCGGTAGGCGGCCTCACAGATAGGAGAGCACGATGAGCAATGAACAGGTGGCGCCGGAGACGAAGGGTGTCGCGGTGGAACTGCTGGCCACGGTTG
>JBDTMW010000114.1:0-7556 GCA_039934065.1 Actinomycetota bacterium
CACCGGTGCGAACATCGTTCGCGTCGCGGCTGAGGCTCCGCTCAAGCAGATCGCCATCAACGGTGGTCTCGAGGGTGGCGTCGTGGCTGAGAAGGTCCGCAACCTGCCGTCCGGCTGGGGTCTGAACGCGGCCAACGGCGAGTACGTCGACCTGATCGCCGAGGGCATCATCGACCCGGCCAAGGTCACGCGCTCGGCGCTGCAGAACGCTGCGTCCATCGCCGCGCTGTTCCTGACGACCGAGGTCGTCATCGCCGACAAGCCCGAAAAGGCCGCTCCGGCGGGCCAGGGTGGCGGCGACGAGATGGGCGGCATGGGCTTCTAGCCCAAGCACGTAGGTACCAACGCAGGGCGGTTCCCCCGAGAGGGGGGCCGCCCTTCGCGTTCCCCCAAACACTCCTCTTCTTGCGCTGAGACCACCGAATCCGGCGGTGGGAGAGCCAGATTCGGTGGTTTCGGCGCAACAAGCGGGGATAGGGTCGATTCGCGAGCGCAGGGGAGGAGGGAGGTATAAATGACGATCTGGATCGACCCACCAGCCTGGCCTGCTCACGACCGGCTCTGGTCGCACCTGATCAGCGACACCTCCTATGACGAGCTGCACACCTTTGCCGCGCTGGCCGGCATACCGGCTCGTGGGTTCGAAGGCGACCACTTCGACGTGCCCCAGGAGCTGTATGCCGCGCTGGTCGCCGCCGGCGCACGGCCGACGGGGGGAAAGGATCTAGCCCGTCGCCTGCGTGACAGCGGTCTGCGGTTCCAGAAACGCAAAGGGGAGCGGCCGCTCGCCGCGTACCGCAACGTGCTCTCCCATCTTGATGTCGGGCACAGCCTTCACATCGTTGCCTCACCGATGCCCACGCCGGACGAGCTCACAGCGGCCGCAGTGGTTTTCGTCGTGGACGCCGGCGGCGCGATGCTGCTGGTTCGTACTGTGACCCGCGATGCGTGGGGCGCTCCGGCGGGCGGGCGTGAGCAGGGCGAGACAGTGCTGGAATGCGCCGCCCGCGAGACGTGGGAGGAGTCAGGGTTACGCATCGACCCAGCAAGGCTGAGGCCGTGCGGGTATGAACGGGTGACGCTCGACGAGGGCCCGACCGGCCGCTGGCCCAACCAGCGCAACTACATCGCCTGCTTTGCCACGGCGCTGGAGCACACGAGACCTACCGTCCAGTCGCGCGGAGCAGACGTGGACTCAGCCGAGTGGGTGAACTGGCCCGAGGCCGAGCGCCGTTGCGGTGGTGAGTTCTGGTGGCCGTTGTTCGCCCACGTTCACTCACCGGGCTGAGGCTGCCCGACGCGCAGGCGGGCCAGCTCCCGGCCGAGGTTGACGCGGGCAGCCGTCTCCCAGGCGCGCAACGCATGCGCAGTGCGATAGATCGTGTCGCGGTGGATGAAGGGTTCCAGAAGAGCCGCCCGCCCCTGCCGGTATTCCGCGTCGGGCACGTGCGCGAACTCCTCGCGAACCTGGGCACAGTAGTCATCGAACCGCTCTTGAGGTGCAGAAAGAATCCACATGTCTGCGTCCTGAAAGGCTGCGTCGATGGGGGCTTCGCCGTCGGAGTTGTGGCCGGCCGTGAGCCGGATCAGCCGGTTGATGACGTGCAGGTCCTCGTCGCGGATCCCCAGATGCTGCAGGGTGTCGCGGGCCAGGACGGCACTGTCCGCCTCGTTGGATCCGGGCTCGGCATCGGAGTTGTAGATCGCGTCGTGGAACCACGCAGCCAGCCGGGCGACCGTGCACTGGCGGTCATCGATCTCATCCGCCTTCTCGAGCTCCTCCAGCGCCCAGAACACCTCCACCAGATGCCTCGTCGTGTGATAGCGGCGCGCAGGCTCGTTCCATCGGACCAGCAGGTCGGCAGCCGAGCGTTCCACTGCGTCGTTGTGCGCGTGCGGCGCGAGGGCACGAACGTCCATACTCCACGACGTGGTCAGGGCAGGCATGTCCTCAGTCTGTCAGTCGGTCAGCCCAGCAGTTCGATGGGCAGCGGCTCGGCGTGTATCACCGTGAGCTCGGACACCGCACGGGTCAGCACCACGTAGAGCCGCCGCAGACCAGTCCGCCGGTCAGGCTCGGCCGCGGCGATGGCAGATGGCTCGACGACGATGACCCGGTCGAACTCCAGCCCCTTGGCCACGGTGGCCGGAATGATGTCAACTTGATGATCCACGTCGCCGTGGTCGGCGCCCAGCACGCCGTGATCAACTCCCTTGAGGGTCAACGCTTGTGAGACTGCGCCGACCGTCACATCGGAGGTGATGACGCCGACCGACCCGGGCGCCCGAGCCGTCTCGACGACGGCGTCGGCAACGAGCTGGTACAACGAGTTCGCCTCTACCTTCACGATCTCGAGGCGGCCGGGGTTGTCTCGCACCGACACCGGAGCGCCCAGGCCCGGAGCCATCGAGGGCAGCAGCTGGGCGGCGAAGTCAATGACGCTGGCCGGGACCCGAAAGCCGCGTTCGAGGATCTCGACGACGCCGTCCGGCTTGCCAAGATGCCTCAGTGAGGACTCCCACGAGTCGGTCGCCCAGGGCGTCGTGCCCTGCGCCAGGTCGCCGAGAACCGTTGCCGAGCCGGTTGAGCATCGTCTGCCGACGGCACGAAGCTGCATCGGCGACAGGTCCTGTGCCTCATCGAGGACGACGTGGCCGAGACTGGCGGTGCGCTGGAGGTGGTCGTTGATCTCATCGATCAGGACGGCGTCGGCAGTTGACCACCTGGCTGATCCACGACCGGCAGGAGGGCTGGCCCACAACAGGATCGAGCGCTCTGCCTCGGTGAGCAGACCCCCGGCGTGCTCCCCCAGCGCAGTGGCGTCCGAGAGCAGGCCGAAGAGCACGGCTTTCGGGTCGAGTGCCGGCCACACGTGACCGGCATACTTCTTGACCGCCGTGGAGCGGGCTACTGCATCCTGCACACGGTCATCGGGGGAGTCGCCTGCCTGTTCCATCTGCAGCAAGATCGCGTGCGCGAGGCGGTGCGGCAGCATCTGGCGGGCCGCGTCGTATCTGACACCGCGAGTCCGCAGCTCGTTCACGATCTCGGCAGCTTCGTATGCCGGCACGCGCCACTTGTGCGCGCCCCGAGGCAGCACGAGAGCCTCGTCAGGCGTCCGGACATGCGACCACACGGCTGCCCGGAGTACGTCCGCGAGCCGCGAATCGCCTTTGAGGACAGCGGTTTCGACGCTGTCGCGACCACGAACGGGGACAGAAGCGAGCAGTTCGTCGATGGTGCTGTGACGGACTTCGACCTCGCCCAGAGCCGGCAGGACGGCGCCGATGTGGTCGAGGAAGGCGCGGTTCGGGCCGATGACCAGGACGCCGCTTCTGGCCAGCCGCTCCCGGAAGGCATAGAGCAACCAGGCGGCCCGGTGTAGGCCGACTGCGGTCTTGCCTGTTCCGGGGGCGCCCTGGACACAGACGGTCGTGCCGACGTCACTGCGCACGATGACGTCCTGTTCGGGCTGGATCGTGGCCACGATGTCGCGCATCGGTCCCACCCGCGGCCGTTCGATCTCGCCGACGAGGATCTGGCTTCGGAACGCGGACCCTGCCGGTGCCGAGTCCGGATCGTCGACATCGAGTCGCTCGTCCTCGTAGGCGGTCAGCTGGCCCCGGTCGATACCGAACCGGCGACGCAGGCTGACGCCCATCGGCTCGGTCCGGGACGCGCGGTAGAAGGCGGTCGAGACATCGGCGCGCCAGTCGACAACGACGGGGTCGCCGCGAGAGTCGGCAACGTGACGGCGTCCGATGTACCAGCGTTCCGGCTTCGGGGCGTCGCTGCGCAGCTGGTCGATCCGGCCGAAGAACAGGCTCGATGCCGGGTCGTCGATCAGTGACTGGGCCCGGCGGTACAGCGTGGCTGCCAGAAACTCGCTCGAGATCCGGTCTCCTGCGTGCGCCTCCAGCGACATCGTCTGCAAACGCATCCGGGCTAGCTCGGCGCGCGCGACGGCAAGATACTCACGCTCGCGCTTCAGTTCGGGAGCAACAGTCGCAGGCGACACAGACAACAGAGCGCCTTCCGCGGGCCGGTGCAAAGGGGTGAGCCTTGCAGCGTAACCCGCGGAAGGCGTATGCCGCAGCGCGTGTGGCGAAGGGGACCGCGGCGCTACTGGTTCGTGGAGGGCTTGTCGGTAAGGGTGGCGCTGATGTCCCTGCTCTGGCCATCACGCAAGATCTTGAAGGTCACCTTGTCGCCCACTGAGTGCTCGCGTACCTGGGCGACGAGCGACAGCGACCCGTCGATCGAGTTGCCGTCGACCGCGATGATGGCGTCGCCGGCCTGCAGCCCCGCCTTGTCGGCCGGAGTCCCGCTGACGACATTGGTGAGCACTGCTGCCGCGCGCTTGGCCGCCCCGTCGGCCACGACGCCGTCCTTGGAGCTGACGCCCAGGTAGGCGTGCGTGGCTGTGCCGGAGGTGATCAGCTGTTCGGCGATCGACCTGGCCTCGTTGACCGGGATGGCGAAGCCGATTCCGATGTTGCCGCTCTGGGAGGATGTCCCGCCGGAAGACCCGAGCGAGGCGATGGAGGAGTTGATCCCGATCAGCTGGCCGCCGGCGTTGACCAGGGCGCCGCCACTGTTGCCCGGGTTGATCGCGGCACTGGTCTGGATGGCGTTGGTCACGACCGGTTCGCCGGTTGACTGCTGCTGGCCGAACGGGTTGCTGGATTGCTGGGGCGACGTGGTGACCGGACGGTTGAGGGCGCTCACGATGCCAGTGGTGACCGTGCCGGCCAGACCCAGGGGGTTGCCGACAGCCATGACCGGGTCGCCGACCTTGAGGATGTTGGCATCGCCGAGCGCAATGGCCTTGAGGTCGTTCGGTCCGTTGGTCAGCTTGATGACGGCTAGGTCAGTGGACGGGTCGGTTCCGACGACGGTCGCGTCATAGGTCCGCTTGTCGTTCAGGGTCACCGTGAGCTGCGAGCCCTGTCCGGCGCCCGTCACCACGTGGTTGTTGGTCAGGATGTGGCCCTTGGTGTCGAAGATGACTCCTGAACCCTGCCCACCGCTCTGGCCGCTGGTCACGGTGATGGACACCACGCTGGGAGAGACCGCTGCTGCGGTGGCCGCCCAGTTGGGGGCCGAGACATCAGCCTGAAGTACCGGCGCGGCAGAGGTCGTCGCGCTTGTCCCGGTCTGCGCCGTCGGCGACGCGGCTTCGTCGACGCGGGTTACCGCGTACGTGCCGGTGCTGGCCAGGACCGCAGCGAGGACGGCGACCGTGACCAGCTCGGGCAGTCTGCGGGACTTGGCCGGCTGAGCGGGCTCTGCACCGGGCTGGGTCAGGGCAGCCGGGTACGACTCAGCCGGAGTCTGTGGAGCCTCAGGAGGGTATGACGGGTACGGCGGCTGCGCCTGAGTCTGGTTGAACCAGAGCGCTTCAGTGTGCTCCGGCGCACCTTCGGGTGGCTGCGGCGACTGGGGCGACTCGGGCGGCGGCTGCTGCGTCATCGAAATCTCCTTCGGGGTTGATGGCTCTAGTCAATCCGACGAGCCTCAAACGATGCTGGGTTCTGACTGGGAGTTTGCTGTGGGCAGATCCACGATGAAGGTCGCGCCACCCCCGGGTGTGGCGGTCACCCCAACCCGACCCCCGTGGGCGCCGACGATGGCGGCCACGATGGCCAGGCCAAGGCCGTTGCCGCCGCCATTGCCCCGCACGCGGGAGGCGTCGGTGCGATAGAACCGTTCAAAGACCTTGCGGGCCTTGACCGGGTCGACGCCGATGCCGTGATCGCGCACCTCAAGCTTGGCGCGACCGGCGCTGCTCCCGACGGCGATCTCGATGTCGGTGCCCGGAGGCGTGTGATTCACAGCGTTGCCAACCAGATTGGTGACAACCTGACGAAGCTTCGCCTCGTCCCCCTCGATGGTGGTTGGCGTGAGGTCACCTTCCAGACCAAGCAGTCGAACGTGCCGGGTGGAGTCCAGCGCTCGGGCGTCCTGAACCGCGTCGGCGGCCAGAACGGTGAGGTCAACGGGCCCTTTCTCGAGCGGACGCTGGCTGTCCAGACGGGTCAGGAGCAGCAGGTCCTCGACGAGTCCGCCCATGCGGATCGCCTCATCCTCGATCCGGCGCATGGCCCCGGCGACTTCATCGGGCTTGCTGACCGCCCCCTGGCGGAAGAGCTCGGCGTAGCCTCTCACCGCCGCCAGCGGGGTGCGCAGCTCGTGCGAGGCGTCGGCCACGAACTGGCGCATTCGATCCTCCGAGGCTTCACGAACGGCGAAGGACTGCTCGATCTGCGCCAGCATCGAGTTCAGCGAACGAGCCAGGCTGGCCACCTCGTCCTTGCTGGTGGGCTCCGGAATCCGCCGGGTCAGGTCGCCGGCGGCGATGACCGCGGCAGTGTCCTCGATCTGGGTGAGCGGCCGGAACGCGCGGCGTACCCCGAACCAGCCGAGGAGGGCGCAGGTGGCGATGACGGCCAGGCCGATCAGGGTGGAGAAGCCCAGCATTCGCCGGACCGTGGTGTCGACCCCCCGCAGGGGCACGGCGACCGCGAAGGTCGCCGACCCGTCGCGCAGCTGTCCCGGCACAACGCGCCAGCGCATCTCACCGTCAATGGAGCCCACGGTGAAAAGGGTGCCGTTCACCACGCGCGGGTCGTTCAGGGCCAGGGTCGGTATGTCGGGGTGCAGTCGCTCACCCGTGGGGTTGACGGCAAACGGGCTGCTGCCGTCGGTAGGCATGAACTTGACGGCGTAGTTGGTGGGGATGCCCTCTGCCCTGTGGTCGAACAGATGGGTCAGGGCCTGCGAGGCCGTGGGGACGGCGGCCGCGTTCAGATCTCGGTCGGTGCTGTCCATCAGCTGCCGGCGCATCATCGCGCTGGTGGCGATGCTGGTGAGGGTGAGGGCGACCAACAACAGCAGTACGAGCACCGCGATGAGCCGGACTCGCAGCGGCAGGGATGCGAGCCGGGGCGCGACTCCGGAGATAGCCCGGCGGGGGGCACGCGTGGTGGGTGGGTGCGTCACGTTGGCCTGGTCAGCTCGACTCGGGTGGCAGGCGCAGGACGTAGCCGACGCCGCGCCTGGTCTGGATCAGCGCAGGCTCCTCGACGTCGATCTTGCGCCGCAGGTAGGAGATGTAGGACTCGACGATGCCCGACTGGCCGCGGAAGTCGTAGTCCCAGACGTGGTCCAGGATCTGGGCCTTGGACAGGACCCTGTTCGGGTTCAGCATGAGGTAGCGCAGCAGCTTGAACTCGGTCGGGGAGATCTCGATGGCGCGCTTGCCCCGTCGGACCTCGTGGGAGTCCTCGTCGAGCTCGAGGTCGTGGAAGTGCAAGACAGCGCCGTCGTCGTCGATGACCCCTCTGGTCCGCCGTAGCACCGCACGGATCCGGGCAATGACCTCTTCGAGGCTGAACGGCTTGGTGACGTAGTCGTCACCGCCGACGGTCAGCCCCTTGATCTTGTCCTCGACCGAGTCTCGGGCCGTGACGAACACGATGGGCAGAACCCGTCCGGAGTCGCGTAGCTTGCGCGTGACGGTGAAACCGTCCATGTCCGGCAGCATCACGTCGAG
>JBDTMW010000115.1:0-7516 GCA_039934065.1 Actinomycetota bacterium
CTAGATGTCGTAGTACATCTCAAACTCGTGCGGGTGCGGGCGGAACCGGATCGGGTCCACCTCGTTGAGCGTCTTCCACTCGATCCAGGTCTCGATGAGGTCCTGGGTGAACACGTCGCCCTCGAGGAGGTAGTCGTGGTCAGCCGCCAGCGCTGACAGCACCTCGGGCAGCGAACCGGGGACCTGGTCGATCTGGTCGTGCTCCTCCGGCGGCAGTTCGTAAAGGTCCTTGTCCACAGGTGCCGGGGGCTCAATGCGGTTCTTGATGCCATCAAGGCCAGCCATCAGCTGGGCCGCGAAGGCGAGGTACGGGTTGGCCGACGGGTCGGGGATACGGAACTCGATGCGCTTGGCCTTGGGGGAGTTGCCGGCGATCGGGATGCGGACGCAGGCCGAGCGGTTGCGCGCGGAGTAGACCAGGTTGACCGGAGCCTCGTAGCCGGGGACCAGGCGGTGGTAGGAGTTCACCGTCGGGTTGGTGAATGCCAGCAGTGACGGGGCGTGCTTGAGCAGACCCCCGATGTACCAGCGGGCCATGTCTGAGAGGCCGCCGTAGCCGCGCTCGTCATAGAAGAGCGGCACGCCGTCCTTCCAGAGGCTCTGGTGGGTGTGCATGCCGGAGCCGTTGTCGCCGAAGATCGGCTTGGGCATGAACGTGGCGGTCTTGCCACCCGCCCAGGCGACGTTCTTGATGACGTACTTGAACTTCATCACGTCGTCGCCGGACTGCAGCAGCGAACCGAAGCGGTAGTTGATCTCCTGCTGGCCGGCCGTGCCCACCTCGTGGTGGCTGCGCTCGACGATGAGGCCCACATCGGCCAGCTTCAAGCACATCTCGTCGCGCATGTCGGCAAAGTGGTCGACAGGCGGAACCGGGAAGTAGCCACCCTTGTATCGGGTCTTGTAGCCCTGGTTGCCGCCCTCCTCAACCCGGCCGGTGTTCCAGGCCGCCTCGATCGAGTCGATGTAGTAGTACGAGGCGTTCTGCTTGGTCTCGAAACGCACGTCGTCGAAGACGTAGAACTCGGCCTCGGCGCCGAAGTATGCGGCGTCGGCGATGCCGGTCGACTTCAGGTAGGCCTCGGCCTTGGCGGCGATGTTGCGCGGGTCGCGGCTGTAGGGCTCGTCGGTGAACGGGTCCACGATCGAGAAGTTCATGATCAGTGTCTTCTCTTTGCGGAACGGGTCCAGGTAGGCGGTCGTCGGGTCCGGGATGAGCTTCATGTCGGACTCGTGGATCGCCTGGAAGCCACGGATCGAGGAGCCGTCGAACATCTGCCCTTCGGTGAAGAAGTCCAGGGTCAGCGAAGCCGCCGGCACGTTGAAGTGCTGCATGACGCCGGGAAGGTCGCAGAAGCGAACATCGACGAACTGGACGCCCTCGGCCTTGATGAACTCGAGAACCTCTTCAGGCTTGCTGAACATGCAACCTCCTGTGATGGGGCCCGTCCGTCACGGTCGGGCCTGATTCTGCAGTCGGGCCGACCCTATCGGGGCCGGATTTCAGGGCCAACACCCTCATGTTTCGGAGGTGTTACGTCGTGCAGGTACGCCGTAGCCTGTGAGACATGATTGATCGCAAGGATGTCGGCTCCTGGCTCCAGGGCCCAGGTGCAGCGAGCACGGATGCCCAGGACTACCCAGGACAGAGACTTGGTATGCCGGAGAGCGGCTCCGGTTCACTTGCCCGCTTCGGGCGGCGACTCGCCGCGGTGGGTATCGACTGGATGATCTGCACGGTGATCGGGGTGGCCTTCTTTGGAGCCGTATGGGGCCAGCCGGCCGAGAGCCTGGCGCAGACCTTCATCGTGCCGGCCGTCTTCGCCACCGAGAACATCGTGCTGGTTGCCACCGCGGGGTTCACGGTCGGTCACCGGCTGTTGGGCCTGCGCGTGGTCCATCTCGGCAAGCCGGCCACCAGCCCCGTCCCTGCGCTGGTCCGCGGCGTGCTCGTGGCACTCGCCATCCCAGCGCTGGTCTGGGACCGGGACACTCGCGGATTTCACGACAAGCTCGCCGGCACCGCCTTGGTCCGGATCTGATCGAGCTGCTGATCCAGGGTCCCGGAGCCCTATCTGGTCCAAGGTTCAGCCTGGTCCAAGGTTCAGCCTGATCCGGGGATCAGCCTGATCCGGGGATCAGCGGCCGCGCATCGCCTTGCGGTCCATCCGAACGCGGTTCGGGTCGACGCCGGCCGGCAGCGGAGGTCGCAGGCCGCCCATCGCCTTGAGCCGCTTGTTGACCGCGGCAACCTCTTGCTTGGTGAGCACAGGCTTCATCCGCTGGACCTTCGCGGCGATCTTGCGGACCGACACCTCGTCCCCGCCGCCCTCGCCCACGCGGAGCACCGTCACCGGGACGTTCGGACCCGCGATACGGCTGACCTTCTTGCGTTCCGCCTCACCGAGCTTGACTGCGCGGGCCGCCGGTCCCTCCACGACGAGAACGACACCTGGGCGTCCGATGGCCCGGAAGACCATGGCGGTCGTGGACATGTCGCCGGCTCGGGAGGCCTCAGCGGCGACAGGCTGCTGCTCGAAATACCAGCCTTTGCGCAGTGAGGACAGGGCCGCACCCGATGCGCCGGGCTGGCCCTCGATGGACTTGTAGGCCGCGCGCTTGGCCCGGACGCTCAACACGGTCGAGGCGGCAAGGGTGGCCATGGGCAGTCCGAGGATCAGGAAATAGACCCAGTGCTTGACGAGCACGCCGACGCCGACCATCACGACGAGGGTGCCGAGGGAGGCGAGCGCCATCCACCAGCCGATCAGCGGGTCGATGGCACGCGCCTGGGTGTACACCTGACGGATCTGGGCGAAGCGCCCGCTCCCGGAGGAACGGCCCTTCCGCGAGAAGCGTCCAGGCTTCTTGGGCGTGTTTGACTGATCAGATTCCTTGCGGGCCATGGGGATCAGTCTACCTTCAGGAGATGTCGGACATGCGGCGCTGCAGCAGCGAGGATGCCTCTTGACGGGCCGGGCTGTAGGACGTGGCAACAAGATGTGACAGCTGCTCGGGAACGGGACGTCCCCAGCGCTTCATGGCCTGGGCCCACAGGCGACCCGCGCGGTACGACGAACGCACCAACGGTCCGCTCATCACGCCCTTGTATCCGATCTCCGCAGCGAGGTCGGACCACCGGACGAACTCCTCCGGCTTGACCCAGCGGTCGACGGGATGGTGACGCGGCGAGGGACGCAGATACTGCGTGATCGTGATGAGGTCGGTGCCCGCGGCGTGCAGGTCGTGGAGAGCCTGCTCGATCTCGTGCTCTTCTTCGCCCATGCCCAGGATCAGGTTGGACTTGGTCACCAGACCGGCCTCGCGGCCCATCGTGATCACCGACAGCGAGCGCTCGTAGCTGAAGGCCGGGCGGATCCGCTTGAAGAGGCGGGGGACCGTCTCGACGTTGTGCGCGAACACCTCGGGCCTGGCGTCAAGAACCTGGTCGACGAGCTCCGGGACGCCGTTGAAGTCGGGGACCAGGATCTCGACGCCGGTGCCGGGGTTGAGCTCGTGCACCTGACGGATGGTCTCGGCATAGAGCCAGGCTCCGCCGTCCTCGAGGTCATCGCGGGCAACCCCGGTGATGGTGGCATAGCGCAGGCCCATTTGCCGGACCGACTCGGCGACCCTGCGGGGCTCGTCACGGTCGAGATCGTCGGGCCTACCAGTGTCGATCTGGCAGAAGTCGCATCGACGTGTGCATTGCTCGCCGCCGATCAGGAAGGTCGCTTCCTTGTCTTCCCAGCACTCAAAGATGTTGGGGCAGGCGGCCTCCTGACAGACCGTGTGCAAACCCTCGGCCTTCACCATCGAGTTGAGCTTGGTGTACTCGGGCCCCATCTTGGCGGTGGTGCGGATCCATTCGGGTTTGCGCTCGATCGGCGTCTCCGAGTTACGGGTCTCGACGCGCAACATGCGACGACCGTCCGGTGCGACGCTCACAAAAAAGCTCCCTTGCCATGTCCGTGTCACAAACAGGATGCCCCGGGTGACGTGAACCGGAGGCAGAGCTCAAGGGTACGCCGCTGAGCGCGTCTCTTGGACGCGGTCGCACGACACGACGTGCACCTGACCGGGCGGTGGCGCCGCGGTCAGCTGACGTCGCGGCGTCTGAACACCAGCGCCGCCAGGACGATGGCAAACAAGACCAAAAGCCCCAGGTATGCCGAGCTGTGGCCGAACGAGAGCACGTTCTCGACGCCGGTACAGCTGTAGTTGCCCTGGCCGTCGGTCGTGCACTTGTCGGTGTAGTACCTGGTGCCGTGCTCCAGCCAGCCGTTGACGTTGAGCTGCAAGAACCAGGTCTGTGCTCCCTGGAGCTGCTGACGGAAGACCCCTTCGACGAGCACGAGATAACCGAAGGCGATGCCAAGTACGGCGGCCGTGCGGCGTACCAGCACCCCGATCGCGGCCCCGGTCACGGTGGCGGCCAGCGCCAGCGCGACACCGCGTGCCCCCATCTCGCCGAGATCACCCCAGACCTTCGCGGTCGCGCCTGCGGTGGAGCCGAAGTGGCTGACGATGAGCCACACGCCGGCGGTGAGCAGGCCGAGCAACGCCACGGCAGCCGGGATCAGGCCCAGGCCGGCAGCTGTCAGCTTGCTGGCGTAGACCCGGGTCCGCCGTGGCTCGAACGTGAGCCAGTTGGCCATCGACCCGCTGCTGAACTCGGCTGAGACGAATCCGGCGCCGACCACGAATCCGACGAAGGCCAGAAGGTACGCCCCGCCGAGCAGGGTGTTGGGCATCATCTCGTGGAACTTCAGCGGCTGCTTGCCCCAGCTCTCCCACTTCGGCTCCATCTGGTTGCAGCTGAAGTTGGCCTTGGGGTCCGTCTTCTGCGCATCGGCCTGCGCTTGCATACAGTCCGCGACCTGCTGGTCACCGTTGGCCACCCAGTCCTTGTGCGCCTGGTCGAACTGCGCCCGCTGGGAGGTCAGCTCTGCACCGCTGAGCGGTTTGGCACCCTGATAGGCGCCGAACAACATCAGCCCGGTGATGACCAGGGCGCCGAGCAGGGCGATGGTCGTGAGCCGGCGCGAGAACAGGCGCCGAAGCTCGACCTTGGTCAAGCGCATCATCGCGTCGCTCCCACGGCATCAAGACCTTCGTCAGCTGTTAGCTCCAGGAAAACCGACTCGAGGTCGGCGCGCACCGGCGTCAGCTCGTTCACGTAGAGATTGTGGGCCGCCAGGCGCTTGGTGATCTGTGCGCCATCGCTAGCGCCCACCACGACGAGCAGTCCGCCATCGCGGCGGACCAGGAGCCCGTCATCAGTCAGGATGCGCTGCGCCGAAACGAGATCGGCGACCCCGACTCGAATGGATGTCGCGGTCTGGTCGCCGATCACATCGGCCACCGGGCCTGAGGCCAGCAGCCGGCCGTGGCCGATGATCGAGACCCTGTCGGCCACCTGCTCCACCTCGGCGAGGATGTGGCTGCTGACCAAGACGGTCTTGCCCTGCTCGCCGAGCGACCTCATCGTGTTGCGGATCTCGCGGATGCCAGCCGGGTCAAGTCCGTTGGTCGGTTCGTCGAAGATGAGCAGGTCGGGCTCCTTCAGCAGCGTGGCGGCGATGGCCAGCCGTTGCTTCATGCCGAGGGAGTAGGTCTTGTACTTGTCCTTGCCGCGCTCACCCAGGCCGGTCTGCTCAAGGACCTGGTCGACGATGCTCCGCGGGCGACCGATGGCCTCGGCGAGCAGCTGGAGGTTCTTGCGGCCGCTGAACGCCGGGAAGAACTTTGGCGACTCGACGATCGCGCCGACCCGTCCCACGACGTCCGGCAGATGTCTGGGGACGTTTTGGCCGAAGATGCTCATCGTGCCGGAGTCGGCGCGAACCAGCCCCAGCAGCATCCGGATCGTCGTCGTCTTGCCGGAGCCGTTCGGCCCCAGGAACCCGTGGACGCCGCCGACCGGAACGTCCAGGTCCAGCCCCTGTACGGCGACGTGGCGGCCCCTGCGATTGCGATAGGTCTTGCGCAGATCCCTGGTGGATATGGCCAGCTCCGCGGTCCCTGTGGTCATTGACTCGCCCCCGGTGGTCGCCGCAACGCGCCTCGTCGCAGTGTCACGTGACTCTACGGCGTGCCGGGGTGTGTCGCCTGTCGGACACGCTAGGGGTCAGCCCAGGACGTCGCTGAGGTGCTTCTCGGCGTAAGGGAGCACCTCGCGGACCGTGACAGCGTGACCCAGCTCCTGGCTGATCGAGGTGATCCCGGCGTCCGCGATGCCACACGGCACGATGACCTGGCCCCACGACAGGTCGCAGTCGCAGTTGAGAGCGAAACCGTGCATCGTGACACCCTGGCTCACACGGATGCCGATGGCGCCGATCTTGCGGTCGGGACCAGACTCATCAGCGCGGATCCACACACCGCTGCGGCCTTCGACGCGACCAGCGGTGACCCCCAGGTCGGCGCAGACCCCGATCATCACCTCTTCGATCCGGCGCACGTGCGCGACGACGTCCAGAGGCGTGGGCAGCGCGACGATGGGATAACCGACGAGCTGCCCCGGCCCGTGCCACGTGATCTTGCCGCCGCGGTCGACGTCGATGACAGGGGTGCCGTCAAAGGGTCGCTCGTGAGGCTCGGTGCGCTTGCCCGCGGTGTAGACCGCGGAATGCTCGAGCAGCAGCACTGTGTCGGCCTCGTCTCCGGCAACAACGGCGGCATGAACCTCGCGTTGACGGGCCCACCCGGCCATGTAGTCGACGTAGTCCGGGGTGAACCCAAGGTGCTCGAAACGCATGTTCGCAGCCTACGCGGGCCGACCGGGCATACCTGCCCCTAGGCTGGCGAAGCCAGACACCACCGTTCAGACATCAGCCGGGAGCAGAGCCGTTGAGCCGTCACGACATCACGCCCGAGCAAGAGGCCGCCGAACGCTCGAAGCCCGCTGGCCGGGCCAAGCTGACCCGCCTTCTTGCTGTCGTCGTTGTCCTGCTCGCATGGTTCGCTCTCGCCGGGGTCGGGGGACCGTTGGTCGGCCGGTTGTCGGAGGTGCAGAAGAACGACAACGCCTCGTTCCTGCCCAAGTCCGCAGAGTCCACTGAGGTCAGCGCACTCGCGGCGAAGTTCAGCTCGACCAACGCAGTTCCTTACTTCGTGGTGATCGAGCGCACTACCGGACTGTTGCCGGCGGACTCGGCCGCAGTGAGCAAGTTCATCGCTGGTATTCCGTCCCTGCCCTTTGACATCAAGGGGTACTCCATGGGGCCGTACCTAGCCCAGGACCAAGGACCCACGACGGCTATCCCGAGCCAGGACGGCAAGGCACTGCTGGTGCCGGTGCTCCTCGATGCCAAGAAGGCCGCCGAGACGATCGGTTCCTCCAGCCCGCTGTTCGAGGGGGCCAAGGCGCTGAAAGCGTCGGCAGCGACCACTCTGACGCCGAGCGGACTGGCTGTATATGTTGCCGGGCCCGGGGGAGTCCTGGCTGACTTCGTGACGGCGTTCGCAGGCATCGACGGCATCCTGTTGATGGTGGCGCTCAGCGTCGTGTTCT
>JBDTMW010000116.1:0-7465 GCA_039934065.1 Actinomycetota bacterium
TGCGCCCTGCACCAGCACGCCCGGCTGAACGGCGTCGAGCCCCTGACCGTCAAGCCCGACGTGTGCTGGCAGCTGCCGATCCGGCGCACCTACCGCAACGTCGAGATGCCTGACGAGAGCTCCTACCTCGAGGTCACCATCACCGAGTACGACCGGCGGGCCTGGGGACCTGGCGGTCATGACCTGGACTGGTACTGCTCTGGCAACTCGGCCGCGCATGTCGGTCAGGACCCGGTCTTTCGCAGCAGCAGCAACGAGCTGCGGGAGCTCATGGGCCCAGCGGCATATGACGAGATGGTCGTCCGCTGCGAGGCCCACCTGGTCGCCGCGGAAGCCGCCCGGGCCAACGGGTCGCGCAAACTGCTTCCGCTGCTCGTGCACCCAGCCACCCTCGCCGCGCGTGCCGAGGGCCGCGGGGAGTGACACTGGCCGCAGCCCGGTTGCCGCCCGCTGTCGGAGGGATCTCGTAGGGTCGCGCCCATGGCGACCAAGACAACTACCCGTTCCTCCGGCTACCGATGCTCCGAATGCGGCTGGTCGGCGATCAAGTGGGTCGGTCGGTGTGGCGAGTGCCAGGCCTGGGGCACGATCAGCGAGGTCGGTGCCGTCAAGGCCAAGACAACCGCTGCGGTCGTCATCGACCGCCCCGCCATCCGGATCGGCGACGTCGACGCGCGTCGGGCCGAAGCTCGCACCACTGGCGTCAGCGAGTTCGACCGTGTGCTTGGCGGCGGCCTGGTCCGCGGGGCCGTTGTCCTGGTCGCAGGCGAGCCCGGCATCGGCAAGTCGACGCTGTTGCTCGATGTCGCCGCCAGAGCCGCCCGAACGGGCCAGACCGTTCTCTACGTCAGCGGTGAGGAGTCGGCCGCGCAGGTCCGGGTGCGGGCCGAGCGCATCGAGGCCATGGCCAAGAACCTTTTCCTTGCTGCCGAGACCGACCTGGCGAACGTGCTCGGACAGATCGGCCAGATCAGTCCAGACCTTGTGATCATCGACTCCGTCCAGACCATCGCGAGCGGTGAGGTCGAGGGGTCGGCCGGCAACGTCTCGCAGGTGCGCGAGGTCGCAGCCGCGTTGATCCAGCTGGCCAAAGCGCAGGGCATCTCCATCCTGCTGGTCGGACACGTGACCAAGGACGGCTCGATCGCGGGGCCACGGGTGCTCGAGCATCTGGTCGATGTGGTGATCCAGTTCGAGGGCGACCGACACTCGCGTCTCCGACTCGTACGCGCGGTCAAGAACCGCTACGGTCCCACCGACGAGGTGGGGTGTTTCGACCTGTCCGACGTCGGCATCGTCGGGCTCCCCGACCCCAGTGGCCTATTCCTGTCGAGTCGCGACCTGGTTGTGCCAGGCACCTGCGTCACCGTCACGCTCGAAGGCAGACGACCCCTGGTCACCGAGGTGCAGGCTCTGCTCGCGGGCACCACAGCCGCCACACCTCGGCGCACGACCAGCGGGCTGGACAGCTCCCGGGTGGCGATGATCCTTGCGGTGCTCGACCGGCGCGCAGGCGTCCCTGTCCGGCAGGCCGACTGCTACGTGTCCACGGTCGGCGGCGTCAAGGTCTCCGAGCCGTCAGCAGATCTCGCCATCGCGTTGGCGATGGCCAGCTCGGTGTCCGACAGGGCACTCCCACACGGCACGGTGGCCATGGGCGAGGTAGGGCTGGCCGGCGAGATCCGGACTGTCACCGGTATCCCCCGCCGCCTCGCCGAAGCGGCGCGACTGGGCTTTCGCAAGGCGGTCGTGCCGACCGGCTCGATCGGCAACGGCCCCACACCTGAGGGAATGAAGGTCATCGAAGTCTCCGACATCCTCCAGGCGGTCAACCTGATGACGCAGCCCGTGTGCTGACCAGGTCACGGGTGGGTTACGACCCGTCCGATACACCTTCGGCCCGCTAGACTTCGCGACAGGTTGACATGCGCCTGACACTGCGTGCCCGACCTGACGGGATCCGGACAGTCGGATCCCAAAGAGCTTCCGTCTGAGGGGACAACGATCACTGTGGAACGAAGCGACGACGAGTTGCTACGCGCCACTTTGGCGGCGGTGGCACCGGGGACAGAGCTGCGAGACGGGCTGGAGCGGATTCTGCGCGGGCGCACGGGCGCGCTGATCGTGCTCGGCAACGACAAGACCGTCGAAGCGATGTCGACCGGTGGTTTCCCCCTCGACATCGAGTTCTCGAGCACGCGGCTGCGCGAGCTCGCCAAGATGGACGGTGCGATCGTGCTCGACCGCGATGGCTCGCGCATCTTGCGCGCCGCCACGCAGCTGTTGCCTGACCCGTCGATCGAGACCAACGAGTCCGGCACCAGACACCGCACAGCCGAGCGCGTCGCCAAGCAGACCGGTTTCCCGGTGGTCTCCGTGAGCCAGTCGATGCAGATCGTCGCCCTCTACGTCGACGGTCGGCGTCACGTGCTCGAGGAGTCGAGTGCGATCCTTTCCCGTGCCAACCAGGCCCTTCAGACCCTCGAGCGCTACAAGTCGCGGCTGGACGAGGTCACCGGCACGTTGTCGGCCCTTGAGATCGAGGACCTGGTCACCGTTCGCGACGTCGCATCTGTGCTCCGGCGGCTCGAGATGGTTCGGAGGATCAGCGAAGAGATCGACAGCTATGTGGTCGAGCTCGGCACCGATGGCCGGTTGCTGACCCTTCAGCTCGAGGAGCTGACCGGAGGTCTGGGCAACGACCGCGAGCTCGTCATTCGCGACTACCTCGAGGCTGCCCACAACACCGGCACCGTCGAGCAGGTCCTGGCCGATCTGATGGAGCTCACGTCCATCGAGCTGCTCGACCTGGCAGCAGGGGCCAAGGCCGTCGGTTTCACCGTCGTCGGCGATGCCCTCGACGCCGCAGTGAGCCCGCGAGGCTACCGGCTTCTGGCCAAGGTGCCACGACTCCCGGGGGCCATCGTCGAGCGACTCGTCGACCACTTCGAGAACCTCCAGAAGCTCCTTTCCGCCAACCTCGAGGACCTGATGGCCGTCGAGGGCGTCGGTGAAGGTCGCGCGCGAGCCGTTCGCGAGGGTCTCTCCCGACTGGCCGAGTCGAGCATTCTCGAGCGCTACGTCTGAGCGGTGCCCAGTTCCCTTCTGCACCAACGGATTCTGGATTGGTATGCCGACCAGGCCAGGGATCTCCCGTGGCGCGAACCGGGGACCTCGCCTTGGGGTGTTCTGGTCTCGGAAGTCATGCTGCAGCAGACACCGGTCGTCCGTGTCGAGCCGGTGTGGCGACAGTGGATGTCCAGGTGGCCCTCACCCGCGGCCCTTGCCGCCTCCTCATCCGGTGACGCAGTGCGGGCGTGGGGCCGGCTGGGTTACCCCAGACGGGCGTTGAGGCTTCACGCGGCAGCTACCGTGATCGTCGACCAGCACAGCGGGCGGGTCCCCGACGACCACGAGGCCCTGCTGGCGCTGCCGGGTGTGGGGAGCTACACCGCCGCCGCGGTCGCGAGCTTCGCCTTCGGGCTGCGACAGACGGTGGTGGACACCAATGTCAGGCGGGTCCTGGCCCGTGCGGTCACCGGCAGCGGGCAGGCCGCGCCGTCGTTGACCCTTGCGGAGACCAGCCTGGCCACCAGCGTGCTGCCTGCAGACGCGAGGACCGCGCGCAGCTGGAACGTCGCCGTGATGGAGCTGGGCGCTCTTGTCTGCATCTCAACCTCTCCCCGGTGCCCGGACTGCCCGGTCCAGGACCTGTGCGCGTGGCAGCAAGCCGGCCAGCCGGCATACGAGGGTCCGGTCGGCCGTACACAGGCATGGCACGGGACAGACCGGCAGGCACGCGGCAGTCTCATGGCGGTCCTTCGCGACGCCACCGGTCCGGTTACCGCGGCCAGGCTGGCGGACGCCTGGTCCGACGACCCGGCGCAATGCGCGCGATGTCTGGACTCTTTGGTCGCCGACGGACTGGTCGAGCCGTTGTCGCGGCATCGATTCCAGCTTCCTGGCTCAGGTGAGGCCAGACCTCACCCCGGCGAGGCAGGATAGGCACGTGGACGAGAGTCAGGCGGCCCAGGGCGGCCGCAATGATTCGGCTGCGGATGGGCCGGCTCGCAGCCGTGCTCGACGTGCGTCCAGGCTCCGGTCATTGCGCACTGGTGCCGTCCGAGGCGTGAGAGGTGTCGGCCGGGGCACGAAGTCAGGCGTCCTTATCGCAGGTCGTTCGGGCCGGGCGAGCACTCGCCTGGCCGGACGAGCAGGTGCGGCGAGTGTTCGACGCTTCAGGGTCTTCACCCACTCCGGAGGGGCCGGCGAGTCCGGGCTGGCACGGATGGTGGAGCTGAATGCCGTCCACGCCGCAGGCGACACCGCGTTGACGCTGTCGCTGGTGGGCACCATCTTCAGCATCCCCACCGGCGAGGCCCGCGGCCAGGTCGCGCTGTTCCTGGTTCTCACGATGGCGCCCTTCACAGTGCTGGCCCCACTGATTGGGCCCTTGCTCGACCGGTTCCGGCACGGTCGGCGATGGGCGATCGGCACCACGCTGGCCACGCGAGCCTTCCTCTGCTGGGTGCTGGCAGATGCTGTCGCGACGAAGTCGGCCTGGCTGTTCCCGGCGGCGCTCGGCGCCCTGGTGGCATCACGCGCCTATAACATCGCTCGGGCATCGGCGGTGCCCCGGCTGCTGCCCGGCGGCTTCAGCCTCGTCAGTGCCAACTCACGCCAGTCGCTGGCTGGGGTCGCCGGCATGGTGCTGGGCGGTGCCGTCGCTGGTGCAGCCGCCACGGTTGGCCCGGAATGGTCGCTGCGCGTGGCATTCCTGATCTACGTTGTCGGCACGGTCCTTGCCATCATGCTGCCCGCCCGGGTTGACTCGTCCCGGGGTGAGCAGGCCATTGGACAGACCGCCGAAGCGCCGGCGGCAGGTCCATGGGCAGGGGTGTGGGCACGTCATGCGGAGGGACCGCTCCAACATTTCCGGCGCCGCGTCAGCACCCTCCCCTGGCGGGTTCTCTTTGCCGTATGGTGCACCACGGGCACCCGCCTGCTGGCTGGCTTCTTGACATTCTTCCTGGCCTTCCTCGTACGCGACCACCCGATCAGCGGCCTGTCCGGCACCCTCGTCCTCGGGCTTGTCGTCGTGGCAGCCGGCTTGGGTAACACCTTGGGCAGCGTGGTCGGCACGCTCGTGAAGGGCCACGCCCCCGAGGCAATCGCCGCCGCCAGCCTGATCCTCGCGACGGTCACAACGGTGACGACAGCGGTCATCTACTCGGCGTGGACCCTGGTGATCCTTGGCCTGGTGGCCGGGCTGTCCTCGCAGCTGGCAAGGCTCAGCCTCGACGCGCTGGTGCAGAGCGACGTCAGCGAGGCGGTGCGCACCAGCGTCTTCGCCTGGTCCGAGACGCTGCTGCAGCTCGCCTGGGTCATGGGTGGCGGGCTGGGAATCGCCTTGCCCCTCATCCCTCAGCTCGGGTTCGGGGTGATCGCAGTACTGCTGTTTGCCACGTTCCTGATGACCATCCGCACTCGCCTCACCAGCCATCAGCGCACAGCAACGACCGCCCGGCCTTTGCCATCGTGATCTGACAGCGGCCGGGTGGAGTCTGGTCTGCCGGATCGACTGGTCGGGCCGCTGGTCAGAGGGTGCGCAGCATCCGGGTATTGCCCAGGGTGTTGGGCTTGACCCGCTCGAGGTCGAGGAACTCAGCGACACCCTCGTCATACGACCGGAGCAGCTCGACATAAACCTCGGGCTCGGCGGCCTGCCCCTCGATCACCGAGAAGCCGTGGTGCGTGAAGAAGTCAACCTCGAAGGTGAGACAGAAGATGCGCCGCAGTCCGAGCACCCTGGCATCATCGAGCAGGGCCTCCAGGATGTGTCCACCCAACCCGTGTCGTTTGAAGTCCGGGTGAACGACGAGCGTGCGGACCTCAGCGAGCTCGTCCCACATCACGTGCAGGGCTCCGCAGCCAATGACACGTCCCGCCACATCCGGGTCCTCGGCCACCAGAAACTGCTGCAGAGCCTCGTAGTACGACACCGCATCCTTGGGCGTGAGCGTGTTGCCCGAGAGCGGACGGACGAGGTCACGGATGCCACGCACGTCACCGACGCGGGCGTTGCGAACCTCGATCATCAGGAGATCGTCACATCCGCGACCGTGATGTCGACGATCACGACAGGTTGCCATTCCTGATGTCAGCGAAATAACGCCTGGCGTTGGCGTCGAACAAGATGATCGACTGGCGGTCTGGGGTCCATCCGAAGGTGCCCGCTGCGACCCGGTTGTGGACCTTGTTCGGGCTGGTGATGAAGGCGCCAGCCGCGAATGTCAGCACTTGCTCCGCGCTCAGGTTGGTGGTGACGTTGGGTGCCGCGGTGTGCAGGATGCCTGGCAGCTTTGCCGGACCCAGCAGCTTGGTGAAGGCGCCGGCTGCCATGATCAACAGGCCCTGGTTGGCGGATCTGCCGATGTCACCGCCTGCGACCGTGTGCCGTTGCCGGCCGTATGCCAGGGCCGCGCGGCCGGTGAGAACGTTCGCGCCTGCCCTGATGGTCACATCGGCACCCGCGCCGACGACCGTGACCGGGACGTTCATCGGCAGCCCGCCGATGCCGTCGATGATTCGCTTGAACCCATCGAACCCGGTGATCACATAGCCCTCGAGCGGAACACCCGTCGCAGAGACCACTGTGCGCTGCAGCGCCGCAGGTCCGCCGAGCGCCAACGCGGAGTTGATCTTGCCTTTTCCGCCTGTGGCCAGGTTCACGTAGGAGTCGCGTGCAATCCCCAAGACCCCACCGCCGCCACCCCCGTCAACGCCGACGATGTGCAGGCTGTCGGCGCGGGACTTGGTGACTGACTGACCGGGCCGGGCATCCGACCCGACCAGGAGGACCCGGCGGGCGCCGCCCAGGGAGGGTGCGGCCACCCCAACCGAAGGCCACCAGCCGCCGACGACTCGCCACGTGGGCGCCGCCACCGCCAGCGTCACGTCGCTGCCCGAGGTCACCACTGCGATCGGCACGCCCTTGAACGACGAGACCGAACCTTGGGCGACAACCGAGCTCGTCGCGCTGACTGGCTTGCGCTTGTGCAGGACCAGAGCAGCGGAGGTTGACGCCGGAACGGTGCCACCGTAGTAAAGGGGCTTGATGATCGCCTCAAGCGCGGCCGGCATTCCGGTGGCGGTGAAGGGCGGCGGGGTCACCATCGCAGCCGAGGTCGGCGCCACCGTCGTCGTGGTCGCCGGCTCGCCCACCTTCGTGGGCGACGAAGTACATGCGCTCAGGACCAGAGCACTGGTCAACAGGGCCGATACCCCAAGGAAAAGGGCAGGGCGCGACGAGGGAAGGAAGACGCGAGGCATGAGTCCACCGTACGTCCTACCCACCCTGTGGCCACATCCCGTTCAGCTGTTGCGCAGGGCTGACCACGCCGGAGTCACTTCTTGTCAGGAGCGTCCGGAGTCGTGACGGTGTCGGGGATGTCGGTGTCCTGGA
>JBDTMW010000117.1:0-7264 GCA_039934065.1 Actinomycetota bacterium
TCGACCGCATAATGACCTCGCCCATCGGCGACCGGCAGATGTTCCCGGAGCAGATCACGCACACGCGGTAGGTGAGGCTCGGACCCATGTGCCCATTGAACCGCACACGCGAAGTTTGTCGCAAGCGCTTGACACAAACTGCGAGGTGCGCAACCATCTTGTTGTCACAACTTTCTGACACAAGTAGGAGCGCTCTTGTTCGGTCGCATCGCTGTTCTCATGGTTCCGATCCTTCTTGTCGTGGTCTGGCTGGCGCGGCAGTCGGGGAGGTCGCAAGGCCCCCTTGAGCTCGACCCATCCCGTCAGGCCGTCGTGTTAGCCGGACGTAGAACAGCATTCATCTGGCGCTGGGTAGGCCTCGTCATCGGTGTCGTCGTCGCCGCACTGACCGCGGGTGTCGGGGCGCTCGGCCTCGGGATGATGCTGGCGCCCACGGTCTTTGGGCTCGCTGTCATCGGTGGGGTCGTGGTCGGCGAGCTCGCGACGACCCCCCGGCGCGAGGGTGTCAGGTCCGCCGCCCTCGAGACGCGGACCGTTGGCGACTACCTGCCAAGGCGGCTTGGTGGGCTCGTGGCGGGGAGCACCCTTGGGCTCGGCGCCCTCTTGTTGACGACGACCCTCATGGGCTCGGCCGACGACGTGGGCCGGGCTGGCCGCTCCCTGTCTCGACAGTGCAGCCCGGATCGCTTCACAAGTACGGGACCGTGGCCTGGCCTCTACTACAGCGTGCCGCTGGCCATCGCGGTCGTTCTCGGCCTCCTCGGGGCTGCCGCCGCCCTGCACACAGTGGTGCTCCGACCCCGGATCGAGTCGGCCCCCGAGCTCTTCGTCGCCGACGACGCCCTCCGCCGCCTCTCGGCCGAAGCCGTGGTCGCCGCGACAGGGGTGATGATCGCCACGTCAATGCTCGGTGTCGCGCTCACCGCCGCTGGAAGGCTCATCGCCTTCGACTGCGCGCCGACGGGGTGGACCGTCCTCGGTGTCGCCCTGCTTGGTGTCGGGGTGCTGATGCTCCTGCTAGCCGTCTCGTGTCTGGCCGTGTTGCTGAGCGGTCCTCGCGTCCGCCGGCTGGCGTCGGCAGACCGAGCCGCCTCGGGTCGCAAAGCTTCTCGATGAGCCCGGCGCTCACCGTCACGCCTGATGACCCGACGCCTGCCTATGAGCAGCTACGGCGTCAGCTGGTCGACCTGATCGAAGGCGGGCAGCTGTTGGAAGGCCAGCGACTCCCGCCGCTTCGACAGCTTGCCGGCGACCTCGGGTTGGCGGTCGGCACCGTTGCCAGGACGTACCGCGAGCTGGAGATGGCCGGCCTGGTCCGGTCCCGGCGGGGAGGCGGGACCCGAGTCTCGACCCCCATGCCCAAGCCGTCGGCGAGAGAACGGCAGGCTCGGCTCGCAACCCTCGCTGCGGCATACGTCATGAAGGCACGCGCCCTCGGCGCCACCGACGCGGAGATCCAGAAGGACGTCAACCGCTCGCTGACCTGACCCGGCTCATGTTGCGCCGAAACCACCGAAGTCGACCCGATCTCATGCCGAAACGGTGGTTTGAGCGCAACAAGCGGAAAATGACCGGTCGGAACTGTCGATTGTGGCCATGCCGGTTCGTCGTCAGAATGTCAGAACCCCTCAACAACAGGAGTACACCATGGCTCAGTATGTCGTCCTGATCTACGAGAACGAGTCTGAATACGCGAACGCCTCCCCCGAGGTCTTTGGCCAGGTCATGGAGGCCCACAACCGCTTCGCCGAGGAGTACGCGTCGCACGGCGGCAAGCCCCTTGGTGGCCAGGCCTTGCAGGCGACGGCCACCGCGACCAGCATCCGCGGCGACGTCGTCACCGACGGCCCGTTCGTCGAGACCAAGGAGGCGCTGGGCGGTTTCTACCTGATCGACGCCGACGATCTTGACCAGGCCATCAAGATCGCCGGAATGGTCCCTGCCCCTCACGGCGGCGTCGAGGTGCGACCAGTCATGGTCATGCCGCAGGGGTGATCGCCGCGTGACCTCGGCAGGCGACGTCAATCGCGCGCTCGCCGACGCGCACCGCCGCGAGTGGGCCCGGGTGCTCGCCGCGACGGTGCGCGTGGCCGGTGATCTCGACCTGGCACAGGACTGCGCGCAGGACGCGTATCTGAGCGCGCTCGAGACGTGGCGGCGCGACGGCATACCGCGCAGCCCTGGTGCCTGGTTGACCACTGCCGCGCGGCGCAAGGCGCTGGACTCCCACCGCCGTGCCGCTGCCTTACGCAACAGACTTCCGCTACTCATCGAGCCGGCGGGCACCTCGCGCTCGCAGGCGTATGGCGACGAGTCGGCCTCTCCTGAAACGCGGCTCACCGAGATGGACGAGATCCCAGACGACCGCTTGCGGCTGGTCTTCATCTGTTGCCACCCGGCTCTCGCACGGGAGGCGCAGGTGGCGTTGACACTGCGGCTGGTCTGCGGACTGACCACCGAGCAGATCGCGCATGCCTTCCTGGTCAGCGAGTCCACCATGGCAGCTCGGGTCACCCGTGCGAAGAAGAAGATCTCGGGCGCGCGGATCCCTTACCGGGTGCCGGACGCTCACGAACTGCCAGAGCGCCTCGACGCCGTACTGACCGCAGTGCATCTCGTCTTCACGGCCGGCCATACGGCGGCCGCCGGCGACACTCTGGTACGCCCCGATCTCGTCGACCGGGCGATCGAGCTGTGCCGCGTCCTTGCTGACCTCATGCCCGATGAGCGCGAGGTCCGCGGGCTGTTGGCGCTCATGCTCATCACTGACGCGCGACGAGCCACGCGGGTGGACGAGGCGGGCGCGATGGTGCTGCTCGAAGACCAGGATCGGTCCCGTTGGGATCACCGGGCGATCGACCAGGGCCGGGTCATGGTGCTCCACGCGTTGCGAGGCGGAAACCCGGGCAGGTTCGTCATCCAGGCCGCCATCGCCGCCCTGCACGCCGAGGCCACCGCCTTCGCCGACACCGACTGGGGGCAGATCGTCGACCTCTACGACGTGCTGCTCGAGGCTTGGCCCTCACCGGTCGTGGCGCTCAATCGCGTTGTGGCAGTTGGGTTCCGCTCAGGCCCACAGGCGGGTCTTGACGCCCTCGACGAGCTCGAGCTCGGAGCCGGCGGCACCCTGTCCGCCTACCACTACCTCCCTGCGACGCGAGCCGACTTCCAGCGCAGGCTAGGCCGCACGCAGTTGGCGGCGACGGCGTACCGGCAGGCGCTTGCGTTGGCGGAGAACGAGGTCGAGCGGGCCTTTCTCGAACGTCGGTTGACCGCACTCCCGCTGACCTGACCGTCTGGAGAGCAGCACGAAGGATCACCGGGGTCAGGACGCCCACATTCCTTCGTCCGGGCCCCTTATGCGCTGGAAAGGTCGATGACCCGGTCGAAACCGCTGAGTCCGTCGGGGCGATGGCTGACCATGACCACCGACCGCCCGGTCGTCGATTGGGTGAGGTCGCCCAGGACCTCCTCGGCCGTGGCGTGGTCCAGGTGCGCGACCGGCTCGTCAAGGAGCAGCACCGGGCGTTCGGAGACCAGGGCACGAGCCAGTCCGAGCCGCGCCCTTTCGCCCCCGGACACGCCGCGGCCGCCCGTCCCGATGATGGTGTCCAGGCCCTGACCGAGGTCGGCGAACCAATGGGCCAGGCCGGCCCCCTGCAAGGCCTCGACGAGATCTGGGTCAGCAGATCCGGGACGCGCCAGCTGGAGATTGGCGCGCAGCGTCGAGGCGAACAGATGGGGTTCGTCGTCGAGAACGGCGAACACCTCGCGGGTCTGTCCGAGCTCGAGCCCGACCACGTCCCTGTCGCCGAGGCGGTAGTCGCCTCCTGCGGGGTCGAGCTGGCGGGCCAGCACGGCCAGGAGCGTGGACTTACCGCAACCGTTGGGGCCGGTGATGGCAAGCCGTTGGCCGGGCTGAATCTGCAGGTCAAGTGGCCCGACCTGTGGCACCTCGCCGGACCACGCGGCCGTCAGCTCATTGACCGCGATGGATGGCGGCGCACCGACCGGTTTGTCGGTCCCGGTACTGGCAGCAACTCGGTTGTCGAAGGGAGGTATCACGGTGGCCCGCACCGCCGGCTGCTGGTCGAGCAGTGCGTGCAGGCGGACGGCACTGGCTTGCGATCGGGCGAGTGCGCGCATGGCGTCGGGCAGCGTGGACAGGGCGTCGCTGAGCGCAATCGGCGTCAGCACCAGCAGCGCGGCGACCGGCGTCGAGATCGTGGTCCCAACGCCCGGCAGGACCACGGCCACCATGACGATGGTGCCGAGGGCGGTGAGCAGGAGCAGGAGCCCGGCGGCGGCGGCACGACCGTGACTCTGGCGCCCGGCGGCTCTGCACAGATCCGCGTGGGCGGTGGCCAGCCACTCCTGTGCCCGGCCGGTCGCGCCGATCGCCTGTAGCTCGCTCGCATTGCCGGCGACCAGGTGGGTCACCCGTGCGACCTCGGCACGCGCCGCCAGCAGTGTCTGCTGCGAGCGGGTCTCGAGCCGCCAGCCCAGGGCGAAGACGCCTGCTGTGACGATCACCATTGCGGCAATCACCAGGCCGGCCATGGGCAAGAGCACCCAGATGACGACACCGGCCACGGCACTCGCGATGAGAGCCGAGATGACCGGCACCGTGACCCTGACCTGCGCGTCCACGACGTCGCTGAGGTCGTCCACGACGCCGGTCAGCAGATCGGCACGACCACGACGACCGAGCCGCGCCGGAGTGAGCGGGATCAGACGTTCGTATGCCGCGGTGCGCTGGTCGGCGAGGTCGGCCAGGGCCACATCGTGGGAACGCAGTCGCTCCCAGTAGCGGAAGACCGGCCGGGCCATGCCGAAGGTTCGGACGGCGACGATGGCGGTGAGCAGCAGGAGGATGACTGGTCGCTGACTGGCGCGGACGATCAACCAGCCGGAGGTTGCGGTCAGGGCGATGCCCGACGCGGTCGCGATACCGCCGAGAAGTCCTGCGGCCAGAACGAACCGCATCCGCCGGACGCGGATGCCTCTGGCGGTGGCCGCCCCGTGGCCGAGCCCCCGGTTCCGTGGCGCAGAGCCGGAGGCAAAGGCCGTCTGGGGCTCGCTGGCTGTCATCGGAGGGCCTCGACGAGGTTCGAGCTCTGTCGAGCAGCGAGCTGGATGTGCTGGTCGGCGACGGTGAGCAGCTCAGGTCGGTGGGTCACCGCGACCACCCTGCGCGTCATCGCCAGACGCTGGATCATCTGATGCGCCAACGCTGCTGACTCTTGGTCGAGGTGGGCCGTGGGTTCATCGAGCAGGACCAGCGAGGCGCTCGAGAGTGCAGCCCTGGCCAGGGTGAGGCGGGCGCGTTGACCCGCGGACAGGCCGAAGCCGTCATCGCCGACGCGCGTGTCCAGGCCCTGGGCAAGGGCAGCGAGCATGTCGTCGAGCCCGACCTCGTGCAGCACGTCCCAGAGCTCGTCATCCGTGCTGTCGTTGCCGAGCGTGAGGTTGTCTCTCACCGTCCCGGGGGCGAGGAAGGGCCGCTGGCTGACCAGATGCGAACGGGGTGCCGTGACAGTGCCGGCACTCGGCTGGCGGAGCCCGGCCAGCAGCTCCAGGAGCGTCGACTTGCCGGCGCCGGAATGACCGGTCACGACGGTGAGCCCGACCGGCAGGCTGATGGTCAGCTCACTCAGGAGGTCGGTCGTCGAGCCCGGGTAGCCGAACCGCAAACCCTCAACCCCCGCCGGACACCGCGGATCGGCCGTGTCGACGCCCACCGGGGCCAGAGACGTGCGATCGGCGGTGTCCGGCCGAGAGTTGGGCGGCTGGTCAAGCCCGGCGAGCTCGGCGAGGACGTCGTCGAGGGCCACTGCCCCGTCCGCTGCAGCATGGAACTCTGCACCGACCCGCCGGATCGGCCAATAGGCCTCTGGTGCAAGGAGAATGGCCAGCATCGCGGCCTGGAGGGGCATCGCGCCGTTGGCCAGGCGGATGCCCACAGTCACGGCAACGAGCGCCACGGAGATCGTGGCCAGCAGCTCGAGTGCCGCAGAGCTCATGAAGGCCAGCCGCAGCGTCGTCATGGTGGCCAGCCGGTGCCTTCGGCTCACGGTGGCGATCGTCTCCACCTGGGCCTCGGCCCGCCCGTACGACGCGAGGGTCGGCAGGCCTCGCATGACGTCGAGGAAGTGACCAGACAACGCCGACAGAGCTCGCCACTGCCGCTGAGTCGACGTCTGGGTCGTGTGCCCGATCAGAGCTGCGAAGACAGGGAGCAACGGGACGGTCAGCGCAACGATCAGCGCGCTTGGCCAGTCGACGAACGCCAGGGTAGCGATGGCGAGAAGCGGCAGGAACGCGCCGGACACGAGGGCCGGGAGGTAGCGTGCGACATACGGCTCGATGCTGGTCATCCCTTGAGTGGCAAGGGCTTGCGCGCGTCCGGCCTCTGGGCGCGAGTCTGCGTCCCGCACCAGCCAGGTCGCCATCAGGCGCTCACGAAGGACCGTCGAGACCCGCAGTCCCGCCCAGGACCCGACCAGCTCGTTGGCCACTGCCAGCAGGGCGCGGACGGTGAACAGGCCGACCAGCCAGATCCCCGGCGTCAGCACCTCGTGACCCTTGACCACGGCGACCACCAGGTCGGTCACGGCGAACGCCAGCGCGATCGTCGCGAGACCCTGGCCGGCGCCGATCGCCGTCAAGGCCAGCACCGGTCTTCGCGTCGCCGGGACCTGGCTGAGCAGCCGGGGGTCGAACGGACGCATCAGTGCGATGTGTTGGCGCCGCTCGCGGGGAGGCCCACGCTGGTCGCTGGGATGTGGTGGGTGCCGATCCGCTTACGGAAGGTCCAGTAGGTCCACGCCGTGTACAGAAGGACCACGGGGGTGAAGATCGCTGCGACCCAGGTCATGATCGTGAGCGTGTATGACGTGCTGCTCGCGTTGGTCGTCGTGAGAGACCAGGCCGCGTTGGTTGAGGACGGCATCACGTCGGGGAAGAGCGCAAGGAACAAGGTGGCCACGGCCGCTGCGATCGCAACGAACGTGCCGACGAACGCCCATCCCTCACGCCGGCGGAACGCGGCGAACAACCCCGCAAGCAGTGCGACTGCGGCCACACCCGCGGCGATCCACGATGCGGCCGACCCTGTCGACACGTTGATGGTCACCAGCAGGACGACTGCAAGCGCCGCTGCCGCGGCGCCAACCTTGATCGACAGCTCCCGCGCCTCGTGCCGAACATCGCCCTCCGTCTTCAGGGCGATGAAGATGGCGCCGTGGGTGAGGAAGAGCGCCAC
>JBDTMW010000118.1:0-7243 GCA_039934065.1 Actinomycetota bacterium
AACCAGGCCGAGGCGCAGCAGCTGGTCAGGTACCTCAACAGCCCGGCCGGTCAGCAGGTCCTCTCCGACAGCAAGGCCCTGGAGTACCCGATCGGGAACGGCGCCACAGCCAACAAGGTGCTCAAGCCGTTGAGTGAGCTCACCCCGCCGACGGTCGATGTCACCACGCTCAACGGCCCAAAGGTCGTCGAGATGATGCAGCAGGCGGGCCTGCTCTGACCCAGCTCACGGCTCTACGGCAGGCAGGCGCGGGGAAGTCCAGGAGACGCTACCCCCGTCTGCTGTTGGTGCCTGCCGTGCTCGTCGTCCTGGTCGCGCTGATCCCGCTGTTCTTCGTTGTCGGCTATGTCATATCGATCGGCTGGGACCAGGCCGTCGCTCTGACCTGGCGCCCGCGCGTCGGCGAGCTGCTGCGCAATACGGGTCTGCTGGTGTTCGGCTGTGTCGGGCTGGCCTCCGGGATCGGCACCGCGATGGCATGGCTGGTCGAGCGCACGACGCTGCCGGGACGGCGGGTCTGGAACGTTCTGCTCGTGGCGCCACTGGCTGTGCCAGCATTCGTCAACAGCTTCGGCTGGGTCTCCCTCACCGCGAAGGTCGAGGGGTATGCCGGAGCGCTGATGATCGTGACCCTGTCCTATTACCCCCTGGTCTATCTGCCGGTGTCCGCGATGCTGCGCGGCCTGGACCCCGCACTTGAGGAGACTGCGGCCGCCCTCGGTTACGGTCCGTGGCGCACCTTCCTCAGCGTGGTCCTGCCGCAGCTGCGCCCCGCACTGCTGGGTGGGTCGCTGATCGTGGCGCTGCACCTGCTCGCCGAGTTCGGTGCGCTGCAGATGTTGCGTTTCCCGACCTTCACCACGGCCATCTACGACCAGTACCGCTCGTCGTTCAACGGGCCGGCCGCGAACATGCTGGCAGCTGTGCTGCTGCTGTCCTGCCTGCTCCTCCTCACCCTTGAGCTCCGGCTGCGCGGGCATCAGCGGTATGCGCGCACGGGCGGCGGTAGCGCCCGAGACATCCCGCGCCGCCGTCTTGGTCGTGCAACCCTGCCCTCCCTCCTGGCCGTCGGCGGCCTCACGACGCTCGCCCTCGGCGTACCGATCGGGAGCCTGACGTTCTGGCTGGTCACCGGCTCGTCCACCGACTTCCCCGTCGGCGACCTGCTGGCCACGACCGCAACCTCGCTCGGGCTCGGCGCATCCGGCGCGTTTCTGACGATGGCGTTGGCGCTGCCCGTCGCCTGGCTGTGCGTGCGGCGTCGCGGTCGCCTGACCATGCTGCTGGAGCGGAGCACGTACTTCGGCAACGCCGTCCCGGGGATCGTGGTCGCTCTGGCGCTGGTCACGGTGTCCATCCGTTTCGTCCGGCCCATCTACCAGACCGTCGTCCTGCTGATGCTGGCTTACGCGATCATGTTCCTGCCGCGAGCGATGGTCACCGTACGAGCCGCCCTGGACCAGGCTCCACCGGTCTTCGACGACGTCGCTCACGCCCTCGGCTCCGGCCCGTTGGAGACACTGCGACGGGTGACACTGCCGCTGATCGCGCCCGGGCTCGGGGCCGGCACAGCCCTGGTATTCCTCGCGATCGTCACCGAGCTGACCGCGACTTTGCTGCTGGCGCCGATCGGCACGCGGACTCTGGCAACGCAGTTCTGGAGCAACACGAGCAGCATTGCCTATGGCGCAGCCGCTCCCTATGCGGCGCTCATGGTCATCCTGTCGGCACCGGTGACCGTCCTGCTCACCCGTGACCGCTGGAGGTCGATGCCCGTATGACCGCCATCACCGTGCGCAACCTGACCAAGAGCTTCGACTCCACGGAGGTCCTGCGCGGCATCGACCTCACGGTTCCCGAGGAGAGCGTGACCGCGATCCTCGGGCCCTCCGGTTGCGGCAAGACCACGTTGCTGCGCCTCATCGCCGGCTTCGACGCACCGGACTCGGGCGAGATCGCCCTGAGCGGGCAGCTCGTCTGCGGGGATGACTGTTTCGTCGCCCCCCAGCATCGTCGCGTCGGCTACGTGCCGCAGGAGGGCGCGCTCTTCCCACACCTTGACGTCGCCGCCAACATCGGTTTCGGACTGAGTGGCCGCGAGCGCCGTGACGGTCGGCGGGTCGAGGAGCTGCTGTCGCTGGTGGGGCTCGAATCCGTGGTGCGGCAACGCTTTCCACACCAGCTGTCGGGTGGTCAGCAGCAACGGGTGGCGTTGGCCCGGGCACTGGCGCCCGGCCCCTCCCTGATCCTGCTGGACGAGCCGTTCTCGTCCCTGGACGCAGCGCTGCGCGAAGGCACCGGTCGTGCGGTGCTCGAAGCACTGAAAGCCACCCGCACCACGGCCCTGCTGGTTACCCACGACCAGTCCGAAGCGCTGTCGCTTGCCGATCAGGTGGCAGTGATGCGCGATGGGACCCTCGCGCAGGTGGGCACCCCGCACGAGGTGTATCACGCGCCGGCCGACCTGGGGGTCGCCGAGTTCGTGGGTGCGGCAGTGATCGTCGATGCGGACGTCGCCAACGACGTGGCGTCATCCGACCTGGGCCTGCTCAACGTCCTGCCCGGCTTTGACGCCGGCCGGGCACGCCTGTTGGTGCGTCCCGAACAGATCGAGCTGGTCGGCTCATTGCATGCAGGCGTCGAGGCGCGGGTCGTCGACGTCAGCTACTTCGGGCACGACGCGGCGCTGCATCTTGAAGTTGTGGCGTCGGGGCGACTCGTGACCGCTCGGGTCTCCGGGACATCGGTTCCAGTGCCTGACACGCTGGTGCGGGTCGTCGTGACGGGACCCGTCGCGGCATACAGCCCTGATGCCTGAGCTTCGGGCGCTACGTCACGACGCCGAGGACTCGGGCCTGAATGGATGCATCCTCGGTGCTCAGCGATACGTCCCCGGAACGGGCCATGACAAGACGTCCCCGATGCCCTCCCCGTCGTCCTGCACCCGTTGATCTGGCTGGCCGGCCGCAACCACGGACAGGTTGTACTGGCTGGTGCTGTCGTCGGCCAGATACGAGCTGTGGCCCGTGACTTCGCTGAAGTGGCGGATCTCGCCGGTGAGCGGGTCCACCACGGTCGACTCCCGCGCGGACGCATGATCGATCCCCGCCAGGTGCGAGGGATCGATACCGAAGTAGCCGAGATCGCCCACCACGTCCTGCCTGGCCTCGATGTAGTAGGCGTGACCGGGCGCAAGGTTCAGGTCGCGCAGGTGGCTGGTGCCGATCCCTGGCGAGCCGAAGAACACCGCGTCGTCCACCCCCGTCTTCTGCCGCAGCGCGAGGCCGGCCGTCGTCGAGCCGTAGGAATGGGCGAGCAGAGTCAGGTGGGGGTCTGCGTCGCGCGCCGCGCCGATCCCCCTGAGAAAGGGCACCAGCAGCGCGGCACCGCGCCTGGCGGCGTGGTCGGCGGCCACCGAGTTCTCGCCGATCAGGTCCCACCCCATTTGCGGTGCCTGATAGCCAAACCACATGACCGTCGCAGCGGACTTGTCGGCGTGGACGCGCCTGCTCTCCAGCTCGGCCCGAGCCTTCAGCTGCTCCATGTTCCGGTCGCCATCCACCATGCCGCCAGCCACACTGGCCGACAACCCCGGGACGAAGACCGCTACGTTGTCGGCGATGTCGACGTTTCCGCACGCGATTGCTGCCAGCGCCCGCTTCGCCGAGAGGTCCAGGACGAGCAGCTGGCGATCCCCGCCCTTTGCGAGCGTCGTCTCGATCGCGGCGAGCGCAGCCAGCTTTTCTTTCACATGGTCCAACGCCGCGTCGTCGTTGGTGAAGGCGCCCCCGAACCAGTTCTCCGCCAGAGCAGTCTCGAGGCGTATCCTCTCGGCCTCGAGACGGACGCGATCCACAGGGAGCAGCGACCTGTTGGCCTGGTCCCTGGCCGCGAACGAGACGCCGTCACGGTTGCCGATCCACCGCGGATGCTGCTGGATCACCAGCCGTTGCTGCGACGGACCCAGCGACCTCCACCATGCGGCGTTGTCACCCGGCAACCCCCGAGCCGGAGGAGCCACGGTCAGGTCCAGCGCTGGAGGAGTCTCCACGAAGAGCGGGCCCGGGTTGGCGGGATGACCCGAGCCGGTGACCTCACTGCGGCTGGCGTCGCGCTGAGCGGCCGACTGCGCACGCAGCTGCGTGGCGCAGCTGTCCAAGACGCCCGACGCCGCGGCCAGCTGCGGCGATGCCTGCTGTTCCCAGAGGCGGGTCAGCTGCACCAGGTCATTGCCGTTCCAGACCGTCTGCAGCTCGAACACTGCGCGTTGGGCGAGGGTGCGGATGTCCTGCATCCTTCGGGCGTCGGCGCTCAGGGACGCGGCGACCTGGTCCAGGACATCGGTCTTCGCTCCCAGCACGTCACTCAAGGATCCTCTTCAGTGCATCGACCAACAGCGAGATCGTGTTATCCCATGGCGCCGACGCTAGCGATCAAAGATGATTCGGCACATGGGGAGAACTGCCCGTATGCCGAGCCCCGGCGCTGCGCTCAGGGCCTCAGGAACAGATCGGGGAGTCCCATGGAAATTACTGAGGCGGCGACCCCCGGCGACGACTTATCCTGACTCCATGGGGGCACGCATCGCGAGCTACAGACACATCGTTCGCCTGCTTGCAGTCTTCACGACGACCTCGGTCGTTCTCGGGCTGCTGGGCGCCGGGCTGTTGATGCCTGCAGTGGGGGCCACCGGCGCGGCCACCCGCCAGGGGGTCCGGGTCTTCGACTCGCTGCCCGGCGAGTTCGCCCTGACCCCGTTGTCGCAGCGGTCCCGCATCCTGGCCAGCGACGGCACCCTGATCGCCATCCCGAACGACCAGAACCGGGTCATTGTGCCACTGGCCCAGATCGCCCCGGTCATGCGACAGGCTCAGGTCGCGATCGAGGACAACCGCTTCTTCGAGCACGGCGGGGTGGACCTTGAGGCCGTCGGTCGAGCCTTCGTCTCCAACCTGCGTACCGGTATCACGCAAGGTGCATCCACCCTGACCCAGCAGTACGTCAAAATCACGCTGCAGGAGAACGCCCTGCGCAAACACGACCTGACCGCGGCAAGGGCGGCCACAGCCAAGAGCTACACGCGCAAGCTGCAGGAGCTCAAGTACGCCGTGACGCTGGAGAAGACCCTCACCAAGAACCAGATCCTCGAGGGTTACCTCAACCTCGTGTACTACGGAGACCTGGCCTACGGCGTTGAGGCCGCAGCCAACCACTACTTCGGGGTGACCGCAGCCAAGCTCACCCTGCCGCAGGCCGCAACGCTGGCCGGACTCGTCCAGAGGCCGAGCGAGACGGACCCGATCCACCACCCGGCCAAGGCGCTGGCCCGGCGCAATGTGGTCCTCGACCGGATGCACGTTCTGAACCTGATCACCGACAAGGCCTGGCAAACAGCCAGGAAGACCAAGATGGTGACCAACCCCAAGACCGCCCTGAGCTCGTGCGGCCTGTCGCCCTACCCGTACTTCTGCACCTACGTCTCGGCGTGGCTGCTAGAGCAGCCGGCCCTGGGCAAGACGCTGGCGGACCGCATCGAGGCGACCAACCGCGGCGGACTGACCATCCAGACGACACTCAACCCCAAGATGCAACAGATCGCCCAGAAGGAGCTCAACGCCAAGGTCCCGATCGGGAACAGCGAATCGATCGGTGGCGCCGTGGCCATGGTTGAGCCCGGGACCGGCCATGTCCTGGCCATCGCGCAGAACACCAGGTACTCGCTCACCAATGGTCGCGGCACCACGTCCGTGAACTGGGCGGTCGACGCGAAGTACGGCGGCTCCGGCGGCTTCGCGTTCGGCTCCACGGCCAAGATGTTCGCCGTCACCGAGGCACTGCGCTCCGGCATGACGATCAACTCGATCATCATCGCGCGCAAGGCGGACGCAACTCACCCGGCGTTGTTTTACCCTCGCGAGTTCACCGAGAAGGCGTGCGAGATCTTCAAGCCGTGGCCGGTCCGCAACGACGAGGGCACGCGCAACGGTCCGATCAGTCTGATCGACGCGACCGCTCACTCGGTGAACACAGCCTTCGCCGGCCTCGTCGCCCGGCTCGGGCCCTGCAAGGTTCGGGACCTGATGACCAAGATGGGGCTGCACCAGGGCAGCGGCAAGCCGATCACGGCAGGTCCGTCCGCGGTCACCCTGGGTTCGGACAGCGTGTCACCTCTGACGCTGGCCTCCGCGTACGCCACGGTCGCCTCGGGTGGCACCTACTGCGTGCCCTCTCCGGTTCTTTCGATCACCAACAGCGACCGCAAGACGCTGGCGCTGCCCAAGAACCAGTGCACCAAGGTACTCAGCCCTGACGTTGCCAATGGCGTCACCAAGATCCTGAAGACCGTCCTGACCAACGGCACCGCTGCCGGCACCGGCGGGCTCGCGGGCGGACGCCCGGTGGCCGGCAAGACCGGCACCTCGGACGGCAGCAACGAGACCTGGTTCGTCGGCTACACCCCCCAGCTGTGCACCGCAGTCTGGGTCGGCACGCCGAACGACTACCAGAACAAGCGCATCCTCAGGAACCTGAAGCTCGGCGGCAAGTCCTACTGGGGTCAGGTCTTCGGTTCCACCATTGCCACGCCCACCTGGAAGCGGATCATGGACCGCGCACTGGCCGGTATGCCGTTCCGCGACTTCGCCGAGCCCAGCGACAAGATCACGCTCGGAGACCTGGTGTCGATCCCCCGCGTCTACGGGCGCTCCCTTGCACAGGCCAAGGGAGCCCTGGCTTCGGCAGGGTTCGTTCCGGTCGTCGGCCACGCCGTCAGCTCGAGCCTCCCCAAGGGTCTGGCCGTCGGGACCCAGCCCTCCTATCGGGCTCCTCGCGGCAGCTCGGTCACTATCTTCACCTCGAGCGGGACCGCACCGAAGCCGACCACCGCCGCGTCGAAAACACCATCCCCAAGCCCGGCCGCGACGACGCCGCGCGCCACCAAACCAAAGCCCCCCAAGAAGAAGTAGCCCGTTCCTTCGCAACTGACAACCGCGCCCGCCGGGCCGGTCGCAGGCGGCGGCTTGGACGGGAGCCTTCAGGTGATGGATGATGCGCTCTGCGGTTGCCTTCGCAAAGGGGGCGGCCGCGTGGCGGGTTCGCATAGCGGCCGAGTGCACCGGTCTTGAAAACCGGAGACCCTGCAAGGGGTCCGTGGGTTCAAATCCCACACCCGCCGCCATGTGATGTCTCAAGACATCGGCGACAGCCCGAACCCTCAGGGTTCGGGCTGTTTCGCGTTTTTGGG
>JBDTMW010000119.1:0-7222 GCA_039934065.1 Actinomycetota bacterium
TCCAGAGCATCCACGGCCAAGGCGACCATGTCGTTGTAGACACAGACGGCCGCAACATGAGGCGTGGTCGGGTCGCTGGGGTCCGGGGCCATCGCCTTGGCACACAGCGACCGCACCTTGCCCTGGGTGTCGGCACCCTCCAGCGTCGTCAGGTCGATCATGCTGATCGCCGTGTCGATCGCCCACGCCTTGGACGTGGTCTTGATCGAGCGGGTGCCCAACGCTGCCGCCCGGGCGTCAGCACCGACGTGGTCGACACCCGGCAACCCGTGCAGCCACGACGTGAGCGAGGCGTTGGTCAGGGCCGTGACTCCGAGCATTTCGCGGGCGCGTGCAGTGGCTGGGGGTGAACTCACCAGGGGAGTCTATCGGCCTATGCTCGGTAGCTGGGCGGTGACGGTGACGTTGGCCGGTCACGGCGAGACCCTCCAGAACGCAACAAGATTGCCCAGAAAGCTAAGGACTTTGATGAGCAGCAAGGCCTCGACAACCCCGGACCTGATTCGCCAGCGGTCACCGTTGACGCTGGCCGCTGTGTGCGGCGCCATAGGGCTGGTGCTTCTCGTGTCCCTGGCGTGGCAGTGGGCGGACAACCCGCAGCCGTTGTTCGCCGCGTGGGTGGTCTTGAGCTTGGCTTTCACGTGGGTTCTGTTCGTCCGCCCGGCGGTTCTGCTCGATGAGGACGGCGTGACCATTCGTAACGTTGTCAGGGACATTCACATCCCGTGGGTCATGGTGACCGATGTGGAGAGCCGTTGGAGCCTCAAGGTCTTCGCGGGGGACCAGGGTTACACCGCGTGGGCCATTTCCGCGCAAGGGCGTCCCAAGGTTGCGGCTGGCGGGCTGCTCGGGATAATGCCCCGGAAGCCCAACACGGCCGCCAACAGCCATTCCCACCCGTCCACGGCCTCCCCGAAAATCACGGCATCCACGGTCGCCCGGTCGATCGAGCAGGCCCAGGGTGAGTATTCCGAAGCCCTTGCAAGGGCTTCGGTCACGTCCCCGGCGGACGCCCAGGTGCGGGTCACCTGGGTGCCGATGGCGCTGGCCATCGTGCTTCTGCCCGCCCTCGCAGTCGTGGCCCTCTCGCTGACCTGACCGGATCAGGTCACGGCGCGGTCAACGTGCGCAACGATGCGCCCACCCGCTCCAGTCGGCCGGCTGCGTCCGCCTTGGCAGCGGCCAGACCAGATGACGCCTCGACTGCCACGATGACCTCGAGATAGACCTTGAGCTTGGGCTCCGTCCCGCTCGGACGCACGATGACCCGGCTGTCGTCCTCGAGGTAGTAGCGGAGCCCGTCCGTGGGAGGTAGCTGCTCAGAACCCTCGGCCAGGTCGTCGATCCGGGCGACCTGGATACCGCCGACCTCGGTCGGTGGCTCATCCCGCAGCCGGGACATCAGGGTGCCGATGAGGGTCAGGTCGTCGACGCGAACGGCGAAGGAGTCGGTGGCGTGGACCCCGTGCGCCATCGCCAGGTCATCGAGGACATCGAGCAGCGATCGGCCCTCGGTCCCCAGGCCCGCTGCCATCTCTGCCAACATCAGCGCCGCACTGACCCCGTCCTTGTCGCGCACCCGGGCTGGGTCGACGCAGTACCCGAGGGCTTCCTCGTAGCCATAGCGAAGGCCGGCAACCCTCGATATCCACTTGAAACCGGTCAGGGTCTCCTCGTGTCGGATCCCAGCGCCCGCAGCCATCGCCGCGAGCAGCCGGGACGACACGATCGAGTTGGCGAAGACATCGTTCCCCCCGACTCCGCGCCCCAGGATGTGGGCTCCGAGCAGTGACCCGACCTCGTCGCCGCGCAGCATCCGCCATCCCGACGGGTTGACCGGCGTGGCTGCGTCCGGATCGGGGACGGCCGCTGCGCAACGGTCGGCGTCGGGGTCGTTGGCCAGGACGAGGTCGGCACGCTCCAGGGCTGCCAGCGCCAGCGCCGCGTCGATGGCCCCCGGCTCCTCGGGGTTCGGGAAGACCACCGTGGGGAACTCGGGGTCCGGCTCGGACTGGCTCGGCACGACGATGGGGGCGCTGAAACCCGCACGCGTGAATGCGGCGACCAGAACGGCGCTGCCCACACCGTGCAGTGCGGTGTGGACCACGCTCAGCTCGCGGGCTCCAACGGGGTCGACGACGGCAACAGCAGCATCGAGGTAGGCCTCGACGACGTCATCGTTCAGCGTGGTCCATCCCGAGCGGGCTCGAGGCACGTCGGCCACCCGATCGACCTCCGCGATGTGCGCGGCGATGTCGGCGTCCGACGGCGGCACGATCTGGCTGCCATCGCCGAGATAGACCTTGTAACCGTTGTCCTGGGCGGGGTTGTGGCTTGCCGTCACCATGACGCCGGCGTCTGCACCCAGGTGACGGATTGCGAAGGCCAGCACCGGGGTTGGCAACGGCCGGGGAAGTACCATCGCGCGGCCACCTGCAGCCACGACCACGGCTGCCGTGTCTGTGGCGAAGACGTCCGAGTTATGCCTTGCGTCAAGTCCGATGACCACCAGCGGTTCTGGAGTGGTCTCCTTGAGGTATGCCGTGAGCCCGGCTGCCGCGCGGATCACCACGGACCTGTTCATCCGGTTGGGGCCTGCACCCAGGGCGCCCCGAAGCCCGGCGGTGCCGAACTCGAGCATGCCGACGAACCGGTCGGCAAGATCTGCTCCGGCCTTCGCGTCACCCGACCGCGCGGCGTCGATCACCGTGTCGAGCTCGGCGCGAGTGACCTCGTCGGGATCGTCCTCCTGCCAGGAGGTGGCGCGTTCCAGAAGCTCTCGCGGGACGACATACATCGACGGCGCGGCTTGCGTCCTTGGGTCTGTGGCGGAGCCTGTCATCGCTGGAGCTCGATCTTCGTGACGATGGCGGACAGAAGCCGGCCGCAACGCTCGGCAGCGTGCCGGCCGGCCTCCATCACCTCGTCGTGCGAGAGCGGCTGGCCCCCGATGCCTGCGGCGAGGTTCGTGACCAGGGAGATCGCGAGGACCTCCATGCCACTCTGACGGGCAGCGATCGCCTCAAGAGCCGTCGACATCCCCACCAGGTCGCCGCCCAGGATCTTGGCCATCCGGACCTCAGCGGGGGTCTCGTAGTGCGGCCCGCGGAACTGCACGTAGACGCCCTCATCGAGATCTGGGTCGACCGCTCGGGCCAGCTCGCGGAGCCGAGGGGAGTACAGATCGGTGAGGTCGACGAAGTTGGCTCCCTCGATGGGAGAGGCCGCCGTGAGGTTGATGTGATCACGGATCAAGACAGGGGTGCCGGGCGCCCATGCCGGGTTGATCCCGCCGCAGCCGTTGGTCAAGACGACTGTCTTGCACCCAGCCGCAGCCGCGGTACGCACGGCATGCACGACCGAGCGGACGCCCCGGCCCTCATAGAAATGGGTTCGGGTGCCGAACACCAGAGCCCGTCGGTCGGTGTCCCCGATCGTCACCGATCGGATCACGCCCGAGTGCCCGGCAACGGTTGCTTTGGCGAAGCCTGGGACGTCCACATTGTCAATGGTGGCCACCGGTCTGCCGATCAGGTCACCTGTCTGCCCCCAGCCGGAGCCGAGCACCAGGGCCACGTCATGGTGTGCGGATCCTGAGCGGTCGGCGATCACGCTGGCGGCGGCCGCGGCCACCGCTAACGGGTCGACGGAGGGGTCGCGCAGATCCATGGGTTCGGTCCTCGAGTCAGTCACGCCGGAAGCCTAGCCGGGCCGACTCTGGCCGTTGAAGGACCTGCTGGACGCAGCGCTGGTCCACCTGTGGCTGGACGAGGGCGAGATTCGTTCCGCCAGTCCCTTCGTGTCAAGAGTGCTCGAATGAGGTCCGTCTGCGAAGATCGGGCCGAGCTGGATGGTCCGTCATGAGGGTAGGTGCGCGCGTGTCTTCTGAGTCTTCACGTTTGACGCGCCGGACCGTTCCGACCGTCGTCGCAGCTGTACTCCTGCTGAGCTCCTGTACCGGGCAGGTCCTGGACACACCGACGGCTGCGTTGACCTCCGCTTCCGGCTCGAGCTCCGGCAGCTCACCGGTGGCGACGACCCCGACGTCTTCCGCATCCAGCACGCCAGCCAGGTCGACCGGTCCGGTCAATGTCTATGCGGGTGCGGCGGCCGGAATGCTGTCAGCCACCGCGAAGAAGGCCAAGGCCCTGGTCTATGTCCCGAACGGTGCGACCAACACGGTGCAGGTGATCGACCCCAAGACCTACCGGGTGATCGGCACCTATCCCACCGGCGGCCAGCCCCAACACGTCGTGCCGAGCTGGGACATGAAGACGCTGTGGGTCAATGACGACATCGGCAACGACCTGGTTCCGATAGACCCCACCACTGGCAAGCCCGGCAAACCGGTCCGCGTGGAGGACCCGTACAACCTGTACTTCACCCCTGACGGCGCTCACGCCCTGGTGATGGCCGAGCGGCTGCGTCGCATCGACGTGCGCAACCCGACGACCATGGCGCTCGAACGCTCGCTGCCGGTCCCCTGTTACGGCGTCAACCATGCCGACTACTCCGCGGACCAGTCCTTCTTCGTGGCCAGCTGCGAGTTCAGCGGCAAGCTGCTCGTGATCGATCGCGAGGCCACCAGGCTGATCAAGGTGATCAACCTCAACGACGCCAAGGCTCCGGGCGCGGTCAGCCCGGGCGCTGCCATGCGCATGGGCGTTGGCACCGGCAACCTGCAGCCCGGCGCATCAGCCATGCCGCAGGACGTGCGCCTCACCCCTGACGGCACCCGGTTCCTGGTCGCCGACATGTTCCGCAACGGCATCTGGGTCATCAAGGCCAGCACCCGGACCGTCGAGCGCTTCATCCCCACCGGCAAGGGCGCCCACGGCATCTACCCCGACCGCGAGGCCAGGCGTCTGTTCGTCAGCAACCGCGGTGAGGGCTCCATCTCGGTCCTGGACGCTTCCTCGCTGTCCATCATCGCGACGTGGAGGATCCCCGGTGGGGGTTCGCCCGACATGGGTGGAGTCACAGCCGACGGCTCGCAGCTGTGGCTCTCAGGCCGGTACAACAGCGAGGTCTACGTCTTCAACACCGTCACCGGCGCCCTGATCAAGCGGATCCGGGTCAACGCGGGGCCGCATGGTCTCCTGGTGTGGCCGCAGCCGGGTTCGTTCTCCCTTGGGCACACCGGCAACACCCGATAGGAGCCCCAGCCGTATGCCGGTTGCCTCAGTCGGCAGCGACCGCCAGCGCGGGGTTGGGGCGGGGGACGAGCGTGATCTTGTCTCCGGGCCTGAAGGTGGTCACCGCGTCGTTGTCGATCTGCGCCGTGACCGTCTCGCCGGACTCGGTCATCGCATGAAGACTCCCCGTCGAGCCGAGGAAGCTCGCCGTGATGACCGTGGCGCGGCCGGCCGGATCAGCTGTGACCTCGATGGACTCCGGGCGGATCAGCAGGAACGCGGCCCCACGTTGAGTTGAACCAGGCAACAACGGAACCGAAGTCCCCATCAGCTGGGCGTGGTCGCCCTCGACCGTGGCGCGCAGGCGGTTCGTGAGGCCGACGAAGTCCGCAACGAACGGTGTCGCGGGCCTGGCGTAGAGGTCGTGGGGCGATGCCAGCTGCTCGAGGTTTCCGGCCCGCATGACGCCGACCCTGTCAGCGACCGCCAGGGCTTCTTCCTGGTCGTGGGTGACGAACAAGGTCGTGGTGCCGACCTCGAGCTGGATGCGGCGGATCTCATCGCGCAGCTGCACCCGCACCTTGGCGTCCAGAGCGGACAGCGGCTCGTCGAGCAGGAGGACCTGGGGCTCGATGGCCAGGGCACGGGCCAGGGCGACTCGCTGTTGCTGCCCTCCGGACATCTGGTGGGCATAGCGCTCGGCCTGGTCTGAGAGCTCGACCAGATCCAGCATGTCGCCGACCCGCGCGCTGCGGCGCGCCGCCGGGATACGGCGGAGCCGAAGTCCGAACTCGACGTTCTGACGTGCCGTCATGTGCGGAAACAGGCTGTAGGCCTGGAAGACCATCCCCATGTCACGAGCGCTGGTCGGCACGGCGGTGATGTCCTTCCCCCCGACCTCGACCCGTCCGGAGTCCGCGTCCTCGAGCCCGGCCAGTACGCGAAGGGCTGTTGTCTTGCCGCACCCGGAGGGGCCTAGAAGTGCGACGAACTCGCCGGGCTCGATGTTGAGGGTGAGTCCGTCCAGTGCATGAATCGGGCCGTAGGAACGGCGCAGGTCGGACAGGGTCACGGCCACACCATGGGCGGGTCCGCTTGCTGCCATGGAGTCGGATACCGGCAGCTGGGTGGGGGACATCAGTTCTCCTCGGTGCGATGCGACCGACGACCGTTGCCGACGAAGGACATGGCGAACAGGACGACGAAGGCAAGGATCATGAACGCAAGGGCGGCGGCGATCGCGAGCGAGGAGTCGCGCTTGCCGAGCAGGAAGATGGCCACCTGCAGGTTGTCGCGGCTGAACAGCGATGCGATGGTGAACTCGCCGAGAACGAGGGCCACCGACAGGAATGCGGCCGATAGAACTGCGGTCCGCACGTTGGGCAGGATGATGCGCCACATGACCGTCGGCCACCCCGCGCCGAGTGAACGGGCTGACTCCGCAAGGGTTTTCACGTCGATGGCACCCAAACCGGCGTCCAGTGCACGGTACGCGTACGGCAGGACGAGGATGACGTAGGCCAGGGCCAGCCACAACGAGGACTCGCCCAGGAGGTACGCCACCCACGCATAGACGGGCGCGAGGCCGACGACCAGCACGATCGCGGGGATGGTCAGTGGCAGCAGGCAGATGAACTCGACCAGTCGGCGCATCCCCGGTAGTCGTAGCCGGACCCAGGTCATCGTCGGGACCAGCATGACCAGCATGATCGTCACCGTCAGCACAGTCAGCCCGGCAGAGGCCAGGACGCCGTGCTTGAGCTCGGGGTAGTCAGCATCGATGACGCTGAAGTCGAACAACGTGGCCCAGACGTCCAGGGTCCGGCCTCCGCCGGGGGCGCGGGTCGTGAACTCGACCATGCCGAAGATCGGGAGGGCGAAGAACAGGCCGATCACGCCGACGACGACCCACCGGAAGGTGGCCTGTTTGCGACGGCGGGTGGCGCGCAGGCTCATCGGCCCAGCCACTTGGTCGTACGTCGTTCGAGAACGACGTAGATGGTCATGACCAGTGCGACGATCGCGACCATGCCGAGCGCCATGGCCTTGCCGACGTTCTCCTGGCCGAGGATCACCTCGGAGCTGAG
>JBDTMW010000120.1:0-7179 GCA_039934065.1 Actinomycetota bacterium
CGACAGCGCCGACAAGATCCCGGCCGATGGCCGCGGTGAGGTCGACGAGGCGCTGAAGGACCTCAAGGACGCGCTCAAAGAGGGCTCGGACGCAACGCCTGAGGACATCAAGGCCAAGCACGCCAAGCTCTCGGAGGAGTCCCAGAAGCTCGGAACCGCAATGTATGCCGCAGCCGCGGCGGCTGAGGGCGACGCGGGGTCCAAGCCCGATGAGGGTGATTCATCGAGCGACTCGCCGACCTCCGGTGACGAGGACGTCGTCGACGCCGAGGTCGTCGATGAGACCGAGGACGACAAGAAGTGACCGAGGCCAACCCGGTCGACCCGGAGCACGTGGGCTCGGAGCCTCTGCACTCAGAGGAGTTCGAGCCCACGGGCCCCAAGGTCACCGACAAGCGACGAATTGACCCGGAGACGGGCGCCGTTCGTGGCAAGGCGTCCGCCCCCGGCGAGTCACGTTCCGGCGGCCCGGTTCCTGAAAGCGCTGGTCCAGACGACTCTGGTGACGACACCTCGGGCGAGGGGGTCGACAGCCATCCGGACACGACGCTGGCGGCTGACCTGACCCGTGATCTGCAGAGGTTGCAGGCCGAGTACGTCAACTACAAGAAGCGTGTCGACCGCGACCGCGAGCTACACCATCACGTAGCAGTCAGCAGCGTCGTCGAGGCTCTGCTCCCGGTGCTGGATGACGTTCATCTGGCGCGGCAGCACGGTGATCTCGAGGACGGGCCGTTCGCGGCCATCGCCGACAAGCTCGAGGGCACCCTGGCTAAGTTCGGCGTGGAGCGCTTCGGCCAGCCCGGCGATGCGTTCGACCCGGCGATCCACGAGGCGCTCATGCACATTGAGGCAGAGCTCGCCGAGGGCACAGAAGTGACCACGGTGGTTCAGGTGCTGCAGCCCGGCTACCGGATGGGTGAGCGACTCGTTCGCGCGGCACGGGTCGCCGTGGCTGACCCCCAGTAGTCCCGACCGGCACCGGAATTGGCTCAACCAGACGCCCAACCGGTGAATGTGAGAGGAAGGAGACGCCGATGGCCAGCCAGGACTGGTTCGAGAAGGACTTCTACGCGATCCTCGGCGTCCCTGCCGACGCCGACGAGGCCGCGATCAAGAAGGCCTACCGCAAGCTCGCCCGAACCCTGCACCCCGATCAGAAGCCGGGGGACAAGGCCGCCGAGAAGCGCTTCAAGGAGATCGGCGAGGCCTACGCCGTCCTGTCCAACCCGGACGAGCGCAAGCAGTACGACGCCATCCGGTCGATGAGCCACGGTGGCGCCCGTTTCACCTCCGGTGGCCGCGAAGGCGCGGGAGGGGCGGGTTTTGAGGACGTCTTCAGCAACCTGTTCGGCGGTGGCGGTGGCGCCGGCGGTCGTGGCGGCAACGTCCGCTTCTCCACCGGCGGTGGCGGGCAGCCGAACCTCGAGGATCTGCTGGGTGGCATGTTCGGCCAGCAAGGTGGCTATGCCGGCGGGCAGGGTCAGCCGGGCTACGGGGGCTTTGGTGCCCCAGCGGGACCGCGTCGAGGCGCCGACATCGAGGCCAAGACCACGCTGCCGTTCCGCGACGCGGTCCAGGGGTCGACGGTGACCCTGAGGACTGCGGACGGCACCCGGATCACCGCGCGCATCCCCGCCGGTGTCAAGGACGGCCAGAAGATCCGGCTGCGCGGCAAGGGAAACCCCGGCGACCAGGGTGCTCCCGCAGGGGATCTCATGCTCACGGTGAACGTCACGCCACACGCGATCTTCGGCCGCGATGGAGACAACCTGACAGTCGACCTGCCGGTGACATTTGCCGAAGCCGCTTTGGGGGCAACGGTTTCGGTGCCGACGTTGTCCGGTGACCCGGTCAAGGTCCGGATCGCCCCCGGAACCCCCAACGGTCGGGTGCTGCGAGTCAAGGGCCGAGGTGTCGAGGGCAAGCATCACACCGGCGACCTGTTGGCCAAGGTGAGTGTGGCGGTGCCCCAGAAGCTGTCTGTCAAGGCACGCGAGGCCGTTGAGGTGCTCCGTGCCGAGGAGTCTGGCGAGGATCCGCGTGCAGATGCGTTCGCCAGGGCCCGGGAGGACTGAGCGCCATGAACGCCTCGCGAAGCTCGGGCGGGTTCTCACCCGATGACGAGACGCCCGTCTTCGTCATCTCGGTGGCGGCGCAGCTGGCCGGGATGCACGCGCAGACCCTGCGGCAGTATGACCGGCTGGGTCTGGTCTCTCCATCGCGTACGCGCGGTGGCGGGCGGCGATACTCGGCGCGAGACGTCACCCTGCTGCGCGAGGTGCAGCGCTTGTCCCAGGACGAAGGAATCAGCCTGGCGGGCATCCAGCGCATTCTGGATCTCGAGAACCAGGCGCTGGCGCTTCGGGCACGGGTGACCGAGCTCCGCAGCGAGGTCGATGCCCTGCGGTTGGCGATCGGTTCGGGCTCGAGGGTTTTCGCGGCCGGCCGGGCCGGAGAGATCATCGCCGTGCGTGCCGGTCAGCGGCCTGCCCGCAGTATCAGCTCGTCACAGTCGCTCGTCGTCTGGCGCCCGCGCGGCTGAGACTCTCAACCTGCTGGGAGACCGGCGGCGGTCAGGCGTGCAGCATCCCAGACGGCTGCGATGATCTTTGGTGCCTGATCGAGGTGACCAAACCAACTACGGCAACCGTCAGCATGGCCGCGATGGCTGCAGCCAGAACGAACTTCCAGAGCTGCGTGCCGGACCCGAGGGGCGAGTGTGGGGGCGGGGGTGGGTTGAAGTCGCCGACGACATCCGGATCGGGCAGCATCTGGGCGTAGGCGACGGTGGCAGCGGCGACGCTCCAGGAGGCGAGGCCGATGACGGTGGCGGTGGCTGCGGCGATGAAACGACGTGCGTAGCGCATGATGCGCCTTCTTCTGGTTTGGCGCGGCGGGAGATCTGCCGGGTGGGAACTGCTGGATGACCCCATCTGACCAGCCGACGCTCGGAGACATCTTGTCTGCGGCTCGGAGGCCGGTTCGTAATCCGCGGGGAGGTGTTCGAACGGTTAACTAAGGGTTACCTTGGTTGGACTGGTTGGGATGTGTGGTGGCCATTGACAGCTGAGGGTGGCGAGTGGGGGCGGCTCGAATTCGCGATACTCGGGCCGCTGGAAGTGCTGCGTTCGGGAACACGCCTGCACCTGGGTGGCCGTCAGCAGCGGGCCATCCTGGCCCTGCTGCTGTGCGAGGCAGACAGGGTCGTGTCAATCGACAGGCTCACCGACGCGCTGTGGGGAGAGGACCCGCCGGTCGGCTATCTCACCACCGTGCAGACGTACATCTATCACCTGCGGGAGCTGTTGGAGCCCGACCGCGCACGTGGTACGGCAAGCCGCGTGGTGACGACGGCGCCGGGGGGAGGCTACCGGCTGCATATGGCTGACGGTTCCCTGGACGTCGTGCTGTTCGAGGATCTGGTTGTCAGGGGCGCGGCCGCGCTGGACGGACATGACCCCGGACAGGCTGTGGGCTTTTTCGGCCGCGCTTTGGGGCTCTGGCGTGGTGAGGTCTTGGGTGACCTCGCGGAGTTCGGCTTCGTTGCCCCGGTCGCCGGCCGGCTGCAGGAGCTGCGTATGTCGGCCGTGGAGTCGCGGATGGAAGCCCTGCTGTTGCTTGGTCATCACGGCGCCGCGGTCGTGGAGCTGGACCGTCTGGTCGCGGACTACCCGTTGCGGGAGGGGCTGCACGCAGTGCGCATTCTCGCGCTGTACCGGTCGGGGCGGCAGGCGGATGCGCTAGAGGCGTATCGACGGCTGCGCGCGATGTTGCATGAGGAGCTCGGGATCGAGCCGAGCCCGCCGTTGCAGGTGCTGCATCGGGCAATTCTGGCGCAGGAGTCCGCCCTCGCCTGGGATCCACCGCCCTCGGCGCCGGTCACCACTGCGGCCCCCCCTTCCACAGCCGGCAATAGACAGGGAGCCGAAGACAGCCACACCGAACCGACGCCGACACCACCGACACCACCGACACCGCCACCGATACCTGCTCTGGTAGGACAAAGCGTCAGGAGGCGGGACAGGTTCAGCCGCAAGGTGCTTGGTGCTTGGGTGGCGGTGGCCGTGGTGGTCGTGGTGGCTGCGGGCGGGTTGACCACGGCAATCGTGAGGTTGTCTCGCCCAGCTGTTCTGGCGGCCTTGGCGGGGAACAGCGTTGGTGCGGTGGAGTCTGACGGGTCGATTACGTGGTCGGTCCCGGTGGGTACCAGCCCGGCGGGACTGGTGTTCGGCGGCGGTTCGTTGTGGGTGGCCAACCGCTCCGACGGAAACGTCTCCCGGATCGATCCGCGGACCCACGTCGTGGTCCAGACCATCCCGGTCGGGGCGGCGCCGGAGTCCCTGACGGTCACGCCGGGCGCCGTGTGGGTGACCAACGTCAGCGACAGCACGGTTTCCCGGATCAACATCGTCGCAAACAAGGTGGTGAAAACCGTCACGGTGGGCACGTGGCCAACGGCAATTAGCAGCGGTCCCAGCGGCGTCTGGGTTGCCAACCGCGGTGACAACACCATCCAGCGGATCGATCCCGACACCAACAGGCCGGACCCTCCCCTCGGAGTGGGCGACGGCCCGGACGGGATCGCCGTCGACGCCAACTCCGTGTGGGTTGCCAACGGTGGGGACGGGACTGTCTCAAGGATCGACCCGAAGACCGGGCAGGACGTGTCCAGCCCTGTTCGGGTCGGCTCTGGACCCAAGGGCATCGCCGTCTCGGGTGACGAGGTCTGGGTGGCCAACCAGCTTTCGCAAAGCGTCACCAGGATCAACCGGTCTACCGGCCGGGCCCATGCAATCCAGGTCGGTGACGGACCGGGCTCGGTGGTTGTCGCTGGTGCCTCGGTGTGGGTCAGCGAGGAGTTCGACGGCACCCTGTCCCGGATCGACCCGACGAGCGAAGAACTGGACAAGTTCGCCCTCGGCAGCTCCCCCCGGGGGCTGGCTGTTGTTGAGGGGCGCATCTGGGTGGCTTCGGGTGCCTTCGCCGCGCCGACCCACGTGGGCGGCACCCTCACCGTAGCCACGACATATCTCCCGGGTCACTACAACGGGATCGACCCAGCCAACGCCTACGAGCCCGTGACCAACCGGGCGAACCGGCAGGTCTACGACGGGCTCGTCGCGTTTCGGCTGGCCCCTGGCGCGGATTCCCAGGTGCTGGTCCCCGACCTGGCGGTCGCACTCCCGACACCGAGCAACGGCGGCAAGACCTACACCTTCACACTGCGTCCCGGCATCCGGTACTCCACCGGCAGAGTGGTCCACGCCTCCGACTTCCAGCTCGGAGTCCGCAAGGCCCTCACCCTGCAGGGTGGCAACCCCGACTTCTTCGCCGGCATCATCGGCGGCCAGGACTGCATCGAGCGCCCGGACGCCTGCGACCTGTCCGCGGGGGTGCTGACCGATGACGCCACGGGCCGGGTCACATTCCGCCTGACCGCACCCGACCCGGACTTCCTCGGCAAGCTCACTCACTTCGTGGTCCCGGCGCCGCCCGGAACATCGCCCCACGCTGTCACCACCCCCCTGCCGGGCACCGGGCCGTACCAGATCACCAGCTACGAACAGGACAAGACATTCACTTTGGGCCGCAACCGGTGGTTCCACCGCTGGTCCGTCGCAGCGCAGCCGGACGGGTACCCCGACGTCATCCGATGGTCGAGAATCGCGAGCGACGAGGCAGCGGTGGATGCAGTCAGCAGTGGTCGCGCAGACGTTTCGCAGCTGCGCCCTGCCGACCCTGCCAGGTCACGGTCACTGCTGACACTGCTGGACCAGTTCAGGGTTCGGTATCCTGCCCAGTTCAAAAGCAACCTACTGGCGTCCACCGACTACGAGGTCCTCGACGCCGGCATCCCGCCTTTCAACAACGTCAAGGCCCGCCAAGCCCTCAGTTATGCGGTGGACCGCAACAAGCTGGTCGAGCTGTACGGCGGGCCGTCGTTCGCCGTCGCCACCTGCCAGCTTCTGCCACCGAACTTCCCGAGCTACTCGTGGTACTGCCCGTATACGAAAGGGCTACCCGATGGCCGATATCACGGCCCGGATCTGGCCAAGGCCCAGGACCTGGTAACGACGTCGGGGACGAGGGGGATGCCAGTCACCGTTCACGGCACGCTCGTCGATGGCCAGATTCCGACCATCGACGCCTACTTCAAAACGGTGCTGTCTCAGCTCGGGTACAAGGTGACGCTCCACGAGATGCCGGACACGCCGCCCAGCTATGACTTCCTGTTCAACCCGCGCAACCACCTGCAGGCCTGGTACACCGGCTGGGTTGCTGACTTCCCACTGGTATCCAACTTTTTCGTCCCGCCGTTGGCGTGCGGCTCTTCGAACAACCTGGGCCACTTCTGCAACCTCGAGCTGGATCAGCGCGCCGCCGCCGCCTCCGCCCTGCAGTCCACCGACCCAGGCGCGGCGCTTCGGGCGTGGACCCAGATCGAACGGGCCACCACCGACCAGGCTCCGCTCGTGCCCACCGTCAACCAGATCGAGTCAACATTGCTGTCGGCCAGGGTCGGCAACTACCAGAGCAACCAGATTTGGGGGCCACTGCTCAGCCAGCTCTGGGTCAAGTAGGGCCCCGAGGTCGCTCGCCTGAGCCACGGAGACCTCACCCAAGTGCGTCGACGAACGCCTTGTGTGTCGTGGGACCGAACAGCACGAAGCGCACGAGGTCGAGTTCGCCCAGGTGAGGTGATGTGCGTACCGCCGCTACCGCGATACGGGCAACCTCGGCTGAGTCCCAGCCGTAGACCCCTGCGCTGATCGCGGGGAACGCCACCGACCGGGCGCCGACTCGCACCGCCTCCAGCAGTGAGGCCTCGAAGCAGGACGCGAGCAGGGCCGGATCGGTCTGTCCCGCATGACGATTCGGGCCCACCGTATGGATCACCCACCGCGCCGGCAGGTCACCAGCACCCGTGGCGACAGCCTCCCCGACAGGAAGACCATGGGGGTATGGTGTCCGCCGGAGCTCACGACATTCGGCCAGTAGAGCGGGACCTGCGGCCCGGTGAATCGCCCCGTCGACCCCTCCCCCGCCCAGCAGAGAACTGTTGGCGGCGTTGACGATCGCGTCAACGACCTGCTTGGTGATGTCGCCCTCGACGGCCTCGACAGAAGCTACGTGATCGTCCATGCTCACGACCGTAGACTCACCGGCCGACACCGC
>JBDTMW010000121.1:0-7114 GCA_039934065.1 Actinomycetota bacterium
ACGTGATGATGATCGAGCCGAGCAACGCGTCCCAGAAGAACTGGTCGACGTGGAACGGGAGGCTGAACTGGCCGGCGAACCACGAGGTCAGCTCGAGCATCAGGGCATTGACGACCAGCGAGAACAGCCCGAGGGTCAGGATGATGACCGGCAGCGAGAAGAACGTCAGCACAGGCTTGACCAGGGCGTTGAGAAGTCCGAAGATCACCGCTACCCACAGGATCGTCAAGAGCTCGCTGCTCAGCCTTGCGCCACTTGGGCCAAAGGTGATGCCCGGGAGAAGGAGTGCGGCGACCCACAGGGCAACACCGTTGACCAGGATCTTGATGGCGATCGACTTCATGGGCTCATCGTGGCATGCAGACCCATCCGGTCGCGACGCGCCGGGCCATAAGGTGCAGGTATGAGCCGCACCGTCCGCCTCCGTGAAGCCCTGGCCGCCGTCCCGTCCTACAAGCCCGGCAAACCGGCGGCCGCTCGCGAGGACCTGACGGCGTACAAGATCAGCAGCAACGAGAACCCCTATCCGCCGTTGCCGAGCGTTCTCAAGGTTGTGCAGGACGCTGCGACGCAGATGAACCGTTACCCCGACATGGCCGTCACGGAGCTGACCGAAGCCATCGCACAGCGCCTCGGCGTGCCTCCCGAGAACATCGCCACAGGCACCGGGAGCGTTGGTGTTCTGGGCCAGCTCATCGCCGCCTCGTGCGACGCGGGTGACGAGGTGATCTACGCCTGGCGTTCGTTCGAGGCCTACCCAATCCTTGTTGCCATCGCGGGGGCAGCCTCGGTGCAGGTTCCGCTCGACCAGGACGCGCGACACGACTTCGCCGCAATGGCCGCCGCCATCACCGCCCGCACACGGCTCATCCTGATCTGCAGCCCGAACAACCCCACGGGCCCGGTCGTGCACCAGGGCGAGCTCGACGATTTCCTCGACCAGGTTCCAGGCGACGTCCTGGTGGCCATCGACGAGGCCTACATCGAGTTCGTCACCGACCCTCATGCCCCCGACACCCTTGCGACGTATGCCGGTCGGCCCAACGTCGCCATCCTGCGCACCTTCAGCAAGGCCTACGGCCTCGCCGGACTGCGGGTGGGGTATGCCGTGGCCCACGAACCGGTGGCCGCGGCGCTTCGCAAGACCGCGGTGCCCTTCGGCGTCAGCACCATCGCTCAGCAGGCGGCCATCGCCAGCCTCGGGGCATTCGGCGAGCTGAAGGAGCGGGTCGACGCCCTGGTGGCCGAACGCCAGCGGGTCGTGGCGGGGCTGCGGCACCAGGGCTGGCACATTCCCGAGACACAGGCCAACTTCGTCTGGCTTCCGTTGGGCGCCGACGCGGAGGCATTCACTGCGGCGGCGGACAAGGCAGGTCTGGTGGTGCGCTGTTTCGCCGGTGAGGGCGTTCGCGCGACCATCGCCGAGACCGAGGCCAACGGCAGGCTGCTCCACGTCGCCAAGGACTTTTTGGTGGCTCGCACGTTCTGATCTTGGGACGTCTGGCCGCATGTGTCCGAAGACGTCCCGGGTTACCGGCCGGGGGTGGGACGTCTGGCCGCATGTGTCCGAAGACGTCCCGGCGCAGCGTTTTGCGAAGGGGACTTGTGACTCGCGAGCGTCCTGCCGGTAGCGTGTGCTGGCAAGGTCTGTGAGCGTCGTCACAGGCGTGTGTAAGTCCCTGCCATGGCTCGCATCTTTACTGACGGAGACCCCGCCACGCGACCCTTGGCCCGAGTCGATCTGGCGGTCATCCCCGCCGGCATCGCGAAGAAGGAGTGCCTGTGAGCGACAACCAAGCCGCCTCGTTGGAAGCCGCGACCCACGCCGCCGCTCTGGCAGCGCTGAGCGCCCCGGTCCCAGAGACCATTGGGGACGGCGGACCCGAGCTGGTCCAGCTGCTCACCCCCGAGGGGGAGCGCGTCGACCATGTCGGCCATCCCGAGTACTCGGCATCCGTGGATCAGCTGACCGACGAGGACCTGCGCGGTTTCTACCGTGACCACGTCCTCGTTCGCAGGATCGATGCGGAAGCCACAGCCCTGCAGCGACAGGGTGAGCTCGGCATCTGGGCCAGCCTGCTCGGGCAGGAGGCGGCACAGGTGGGCTCGGCTCGCGCGCTGCGCAGCCAGGACTACGCCTTCCCGACCTACCGCGAGCACGGCGTCGCCTGGTGTCGGGGGGTCAACCCGCTTAACCTGCTCGGGCTCTTCCGGGGGGTCAACCACGGCGGCTGGGACCCGAACGAGAACAACTTCCACCTCTACACGATCGTCATCGGCGCGCAGACGTTGCACGCGACCGGCTACGCGATGGGCCTCCAGCATGACCACGCGGTGGGCACCGGAGACCCCGACCGCGACGCAGCCGTCATCGCCTACTTCGGCGATGGAGCGACCGCCCAGGGTGACGTGAACGAGTCCTTCGTCTACGCCGCCTCCATGAACTCACCGGTCGTCTTCTTCTGCCAGAACAACCAGTGGGCCATCTCCCAGCCGACCGAGCGACAGAGCCGGATCCCGATCTACAAGCGAGCCCGCGGCTTCGGCTTCCCCGGCGTCCGGGTGGACGGCAACGACGTCCTCGCCGTCTATGCCGTGACGAAGGCCGCGATGGATGCCGCCCGCAACGGGGAGGGACCGCGGATGATCGAGGCCTACACCTATCGCATGGGCGCTCACACGACATCCGACGACCCGACGAAGTACCGCGTCTCGGCCGAGGTCGAGGTCTGGAAGCTGCGCGACCCGATCGCGCGGCTCAAGGCCTATCTCACGTCCAGCGGCAAAGCCGACCAGGACTTCTACCAGGAGATCGACCGTGAGGCTGACGAGCTCGCGCTGACCGTTCGCGAGGGCTGCCTGTCCATGCCTGACCCCGAGCCCGGCTCGATGTTCGACCACGTCTACGTCGACGAGCACCCGCTGGTCGAGGCCGAGCGCGCCGAGTTCGCGGCCTACTCCGCGAGCTTCGAGGGGGGGAGCTGAAATGACGAAGCTGGGCATCGGCAAGGCCATCAACGCCGGTCTGCGACGCGCCATGGAGCGCGACCCCAAGGTCGTCATCATGGGTGAGGACATCGGCAAGCTCGGTGGCGTCTTCCGGGTGACCGAAGGCCTGCAGAAAGACTTCGGGGAGGACCGGGTCATCGACACCCCGCTGGCCGAGTCCGGCATCGTGGGCACGGCCATCGGTATGGCGCTGCGCGGCTACCGCCCCATCGTGGAGATCCAGTTCGACGGGTTCGTCTACCCCGCGTTCAGCCAGATCACCTGCCAGGTCGCCAAGATGCGGGCGCGTTCGCTGGGCAAGATCAAGCTGCCGATGGTGATCCGCATCCCCGTCGGCGGCGGCATCGGCGCGGTCGAGCACCACAGCGAGTCCAACGAGGCTTACTTTGCCCACACCGCTGGTCTTCGGGTCGTCGCGTGCTCGAACCCCGAGGACGCCTACTGGATGATCCAGCAGGCCATCGAGAGCGAAGACCCGGTCATCTTCTACGAGCCCAAGCGCCGCTATCACGAGAAGGGCGAGGTCGACCTGACCGCCACCACGGCGCCGCGTCCGCTGTTCGAGGCCACCATCGCGCGTGCCGGCCAGGACGTGACGGTCGCGGCATACGGTCCGATGGTCAAGGTCTGCCTGGACGCTGCCACCGTGGCGGCCGAAGAGGGCCAGTCCATCGAAGTCATCGACCTGCGCACCCTGTCCCCGCTGGACATGGACACCCTGGCGGCCTCGGTGGAGAAGACCGGCCGGCTCGTCGTCGCCCATGAGGCCCCGACGTTCATGGGTCTGGGCGCCGAGATCGCTGCTGCAATCTCGCAACGATGCTTCTACCACCTTGAGTCCCCGGTGATCCGGGTCGGCGGCTACAACCTGCCCTACCCACCTAGCAGGATCGAGGAAGAATTTCTGCCTGACCTCGATCGCGTGCTCGACGGCGTCGACCGGGCGCTCTCCTACTGATTCGGAAGGAATCGAAACCCCATGTCTGTCAAGCAATTCAACCTTCCGGACCCCGGCGAGGGCCTGCTGGAGGCCGAGATCATCACGTGGAAGGTCAAGGTCGGCGACACCGTCAAGGTCAACGACATCGTCGTCGAGATCGAGACGGCCAAGTCCCTGGTCGAGCTCCCCGTCCCCTATGCCGGCACGGTCGCGGCGCTGCTCGTGCCCGAGGGCGAGACGGTGTCGGTCGGCACCCCGATCATCGCGATCGACGACGGACTCGGTGGCGACGTCACACCCGACACGGCCGCGCCGACCTCGGCGTCCGACGATGACGACGAGGTGATCGAAGCCGGCAAGCTCGGCGGCGCAGCCCCTGGCGGCCGGGTTGCGGTGCTCGTCGGTTACGGCCCGCGGGTCACCGAGGCCAAGCGTCGCCCACGCAAGGCTGAGCGCTCTCCCGCCGCGACATCTGCTGAGGTCAATCGGGCTTTCTCACCCGTCCCCCAGCCCTTGGCGCCAGTGAGCGAGGCATCCGAAGCCGAAGGCGTTGCGTCTGAAGCCGCGGCGCCCGAAGCCGTTGCGGCACAACCCGTTTCGGTGACTGGCTCCATGCAAGCCAAAGCCCTGGCCAAGCCGCCGGTGCGAAAGCTCGCCAAGGATCTGGGCATCGACATCTCGCAGGTCGTGGGCTCTGGTGAGGGAGGGATCGTCAACCGCGCCGATGTCGAAGCACATGCAGCCGGCATCAGCATGGCGACGCCTGCAGACGGCTCGACGGCAGCCGGCTCACCGACCTACGTGGCACCGGTGTTCTCGGCCACCGGCGAGCGCGAGGTGCGCATCCCGATCAAGGGCGTGCGCAAGATGACCGCACAGGCCATGGTCAGCTCGGCGTTCACCGCGCCTCACGTCACGGAGTTCATCACCGTTGATGTGACCCGCATGATGAAGCTGGTGGACCGGCTCAGGGATGATCGCGAGTTCAAGGACGTCAAGGTCAGCCCCCTGCTGGTCGTGGCCAAGGCACTGATCATCGCCAGTCGTCGTCATCCCGGGATCAACGCCACGTGGGACGAGGCCGCACAGGAGGTCGTGGTCAAGAACTACGTCAACCTCGGCATCGCAGCGGCGACCCCCCGCGGGCTGATGGTGCCCAACATCAAGGACGCCGACCAGATGTCGCTGCGGCAGCTTGCCGACGCGATGGCCAACCTGATCGCGACCGCCCGCGAGGGCAAGACGCAGCCGGCCGAGATGTCCGGAGGCTCGATCACGATCACCAACGTCGGGGTCTTCGGTGTCGACACCGGCACGCCGATCCTGAACTCGGGCGAGGCCGCGATCCTCGTCTTCGGGACGATCCGCCAGATGCCGTGGGTGGTGAAGGGCAAGATCAAGCCGCGTTGGGTCACGCAGGTGGGCCTCTCGTTCGACCACCGTCTGGTCAACGGCGACCTGGGCTCACGGTTCTTGGCCGACATCGCGGCCATCATGCACGACCCGGGTCAGGCTCTCGTCTGGAGCTGAGCTAAAGGCGTGGCTGCCGTGCGATGAAGGCAGCCATCCCGGGGACCGTGTAGGCAACCTGGCCATGCTCAGGTGCGTAGATGAGGCCCTTCTTGATAAGGCTGTCACGGATCGGACCCACGCCTGTGGGGGTCTTTCCGAGTCGTGCCGCGACCTCGCCGGACTGACTGGGGCCGTCGCCGTCATGGGCCATCGCCTCGAGATAGGCGCGTTGTGCCCGTGCGGCTCGTTCCCACCGGGTCCGGTAGAACCCGGCGTCCAGACGGGCTTGCCCTGACGCTGCCCCGACCCGGGCATCGTCATGAGTCAGCGTCCGGCCCTCCGCAGCGTCCCAGGTCGCCTGGCCGTACTCCTGCAAGAAGTAGGGGTAGCCCTGGGTCTCGGTGACGACGTAGGAGACCGCGTCGTCCTCCCATGTCACGTGCTCCCCTGCCGCGGGCCGGGTCAACGCCTGCCTGGCTGCGTCATCTCGCAGCTGCGTGATCTCGGTGTAGGCATACAGCCGCTCTGCGTAGCTCTTCGCTTCGGAGAGCAACCTCGGAAGGTTGGGCAACCCGGCGAGCGCCACCAGAAAAGGCCAGTTGCGTTGGCCTGCCTGGTGGCTGATCGCGCAGAGAGCTTTCAGCTCGTCGCGGCTCAGGTCCTGGGCTTCGTCGATGAGGATGGCGAAGCCATGGTTCTGCTCCTGCGCGGCATCCCCGAGGTCTTTGATCAGCTCGCCGAGGTCGGTCTCGAGCTCTCCTGAGTCCCCGCGTCCCGGGGCGGGGGCGACGTCGAGTCCGAACGACCACATTCCTGAGGCGTCAACCCTGACGCTGAACGTCTTGAACGTGGCCAACGCCTTCTTCAGCTTCTCTCCGGCCTTTGGCCTGACCAGCTCGCGGACCACCGGATACAGCGCTCGAGCCAGGCTGTCGCGGAAGGGGCTCCCGGTGTTGGCCTCGACCATGATCGTCAACCAGCTGCGGTCCTGGGCCATCTGGTGGAACTCGCCGAGGAGCACGGTCTTCCCGACACCTCGAAGCCCATGGAGGACGACAGAGCGCGTGGGCCGGGCGTCCTCTATCCGTTCGAGGGCGACGCCCCAGTCCCGCAGCTGGTCGTCCCGCCCGACCAGTGCTGCCGGACGTAAGCCTGCTCCGGGAGAGTAGGGGTTGCTGCGCCGGTCCATAGACAGAACGTAGCAATGTCTAACACTGTTTAACAGGTCGATAAAGCCTGTTAGACCTTGCTAAGGGTGTTTGGTAGTTCCCGCCGCATCCGCCGCATCCGCCGCGTCCGACGTGCCACGGCTCTCATAGGCCGAGCCGCTGCGGAGCTCGACGTGCGGCAGGAACCACACGACGACAAACGCGATGACCATGACTGCCGAGCCGATCAGGAACACCAGGTCCATCGCCTCGGAGAAGCCGATCAGGAAGGGTTTGGCCAGTCGCGGGTCGAGCTGCTGGATGAACGAGGAGTCGCTCAGCGGGTTCACCGCTCCGCCACTGCCGCCACCGGTCTGCACCTGTTGAAGACTCTGGATGAAGTCGGTATTGGCCTGCTGGTTGCCCGTGGGCGCCCGGGGATTCTTCAGTGCCGCCTGGAACTCGGGGGTCGGAGCGATCTTGGTGAAGGCGGTCTGGATCCGGC
>JBDTMW010000122.1:0-7090 GCA_039934065.1 Actinomycetota bacterium
ACGCGGTGCTGGTCAGCCAGGTCGTCACCCAGAAGGACGCCCACATCCACAACACCATGACGATGTCAGCCGCCTTCCGCGAGGCCTACCCCGCCGGGCAGGTTCCCCTGCTGGTCGTCGGCGGCCCCCGCTTCGAGCAGGGGTTGGCCGGCAAGCTCGGCGTTGACCGTATCTTCGGCAAGGGCACCACGCCGGGCGAGGTTGCGTCCTATCTTGTTCACGCCATGGGCACCATGAAGGAGCAGACACGATGAGCACTCACGGACCAGCCACAGTCGGTATGACGGTGACGCACCGCCGTTACGTCCCCTACAGCCACGCTCACTATGCCGGCAACCTGGTGGACGGCGCCTACTCGCTGGCGGCCTTCGGTGACGTCGCGACCGAGATGTGTATCCGCACCGACGGCGACGAGGGATTGTTCGCCTCCTACAGCGATGTCCAGTTCATGGCGCCGGTCCGGGCCGGTGACTGCATCGAGATCGCGGCCCACCTGGTCCGGGTCGGTTCGCGCAGTCGTGAGATGACGTTCGAGCTGCGCATCATCGCGCGCGGCAACCCCGGACGGGGGGAGTCCGGAGCCGACTTACTGGACATACCGGTCATAGCCACCAGCGCTCGCGGCGTCGTCGTCGTACCGTCTCCTTCGTCCTGAACGATGGCCCGATTGTCGTCGTCGGCGTGTCGCTCACGACACGCCGCAGAACCGCAAAAACCTTTGTATTCGCAACGGAATTCGGTGAGCCCCTGACCTGCAAGTTCCTCGGAGAACTGCAGGTGAAGGCGGGGTTGACAACAGGTGATGAGTGAGTATGTTTCATCAAGTTGGCCGCCGCTCAATCCAGCATCGCGAGGGTCACACAGTTTCGGAATCTCCGGGATCCAAGGTGGTTTGCGCGCGCAGCCGCCATGTCAACCAGTTCCACGAGATGACGTGCAGTGTGACCACCTCGCGAGGTTTCGGAGGCTGCCGACGGCATAGCCCGCGTGCTTAGTAGACAACAGTTTCGGAGCGGCATCCTGTCGGCTTTCGGACTGGTCCCAACGGCGACGCGGGCTCTGCTGTGCCCGGGGGCATCGCGGTGATCTAGCCTGACGCGGTGCACCGCTTCCCACTCGCCGTCGTCTCAGGTCTGGCTCTGTGGCTGGCATTTCCCTCCCATGACCTCTGGGTCTTGGCGCCGATCGGCGTCGCGCTCCTGGCGTTGGCAACACGCGGTGCATCGCCCTGGCAAGGCGCAATGCTCGGCCTGGTCAGCGGCTTGTCCTGTTTCCTGCCGTTGTTGTCGTGGTCCGGCGTCTACGTCGGGGCGCTTCCGTGGATCGCCCTGGCTGTGCTCGAGTCGCTGTATATCGCGCTGCTTGGTCTGGCCTGTTCCCTGCTACAGCGAGATGGGCTTGGCTGGAGGTTCAGACGCGAGGTGCCGACTACGGGTGCCGCCGACGTGCGACCCATGGTCGTGGCTTTCGCCTGGGTGGCCGAGGAGACGTTGCGGGACAACACTCCGTTCGGCGGGTTCCCGTGGGGACGTTTGGCGTTCAGCCAGGCGGACTCGCCCGTTTCCGCCCTGGCAGCGCTCGGCGGCGCCCCTGCGGTGACGTTCGGTGTGGCTCTGGCCGGCGGGCTCCTGGCTGCAGGCATTGCCCGGCTGATCAGAGGGGCTCGGATCGCCGGCGGAGCGTCGCTGGTGGGTGCAGTCGCCGTCGTGCTGCTGCCGCTGCTGGTCCCGATCCCGACCGACGGGCCGACCGCGCGGTTCATGGCGGTCCAGGGCAACGTCCCCCATCCAGGCCTGGATTTCAACGCGGAACGGCGGGCGGTACTGGACAACCACGCCAATGCGACCCTGGGAGCGGCGACGGCCGTGCAGGCGGGGGAGCAGCCCCGCCCGGACCTTGTCGTGTGGCCGGAGAACGCGTCCGACATCGACCCCCTGCGAAATGCTGACGCTGCTGTGGTCATCAACAAGGCTGTGGACGCCATCAACGCGCCGCTCATCCTGGGCGCCGTCCTGAACGAACCGCGGCCCAGCGTGTCCAACGCCAGCCTGCTGTATCTGCCGGGGCAGGGAGTCACCGCCCGCTACGTCAAGCAGCACCCGGTCCCTTTCGCCGAATACATCCCCTACCGCTCCTTCTTCCGCCACTTCAGCGACAAGGTCGACCTGGTCGCGTCGAACTTCGCCGCCGGCCCCGGACCCGTCGTGTTCCGGGTTCCCGCTCGCGGGGGCGGCACCATCGCGGCCGGGCCCATCATCTGTTTCGAGGTGGCCTACGACGGCCTGATGCGCAACACTGTCAAGCTTGGCGCGAACGTGTTGCTGGTCCAGACCAACAACGCCACATTCGGCTTCACCGACGAGTCCGTGCAGCAGCTGGCCATCTCGCGGATCCGCGCCATCGAGCATGGACGCTCGATCGTGCACGTGTCGACGGTCGGGGTCAGCGCGATGATCACTCCTGACGGAACTGCCCATCAGCGCACGACGTTGTTCACATCGGCAGTGCTTGCCGCCGACCTCCCGCTGCGCACCGACCTGACGGTGGCCGACCGGGTCGGCGCCTGGCCTGAGTACCTCGCCTGTCTCAGCCTGACGATGTTGTTGGTACTGCTCGGGTTGAGACGCCGTCGCCGGTAGTGTCGGTGACTCGACCCCGCAGCAGCGTAACCACGTACAAAGGACGTTCATGGCAGACCCAGAGGCCCGGCCCCCGATCGGCACGATCGTGGTGCTGATCCCGACCTACAACGAACGCGAGAACCTCCCGCTGATCGTGTCGCGGCTGCGCCAGGCCGTGCCCGAGGCGGATGTGCTGGTTCTCGATGACGGCTCCCCGGATGGCACCGGTGCCGTCGCTGACCAGCTGGCGGCCGAGGACGACCAGGTCCGGGTCCTGCACCGCGAGCGCAAAGAGGGTCTGGGCGCGGCCTACCTGGCCGGGTTCGCGTGGGCGCTGGACAAGGGCTATGACGTGCTCGTCGAGATGGATGCCGACGGTTCGCACCAGCCCGAGCAGCTTCCGCACCTTCTTGTGGCTCTTGCCGATGCTGATGTGGCGCTCGGCTCGCGCTGGGTGCCGGGGGGTTCGGTGGTCAACTGGCCGAGCCACCGCAAGGCCCTCAGCCGCGGCGGCAACGTCTACACCCGGGTGCTTCTCGGTGTGCCGATCGCTGACGCCACCGGGGGATTCAGGGCCTACCGTGCGTCCGCCCTGCGCGCCCTGGACCTGCACGACGTGGCCTCCCAGGGCTACTGCTTCCAGGTCGATCTCGTATGGCGGGCCGTGCGTCGCGGGCTGAACGTGGTCGAGGTGCCGATCACCTTTGTCGAGCGGACGATCGGTGACTCCAAGATGAGCCAGGGCATTGTCAAGGAAGCCCTGCGCAGCGTCACGACGTGGGGCGTCAGGTATCGGCTCGGCCAGGTCACGTCGCTGTTCCGAAAGGAGCCGCGATGGCACCGGCTCGACGCCTGACCCGTGGCGGGCGCCGGCGGCCCCGACTCGCATGGATCGTCTTTGTCGCACTGCTCGTCGTGCCGGTCGCGGAGATCGCCGTGATCGTCGCGGTGGGCACAGTGATCGGCGGCTGGCAGACCCTTGCGCTGCTGTTGGTGGAGTCCGCGCTGGGTGCCTATCTCGTCAAGCGTGAGGGGCGCCGGTCCTGGCAGGGCCTTCGGACGGCGTTGAACACCGGCAAGATGCCAGGACGTGAGCTGGCCGACGCGGCCTTGGTGCTGATCGGCGGAACCCTGCTGCTGACTCCCGGTTTCCTGACCGACCTCGTCGGCTTCTTCTTCATCCTGCCGGCCACCAGGCCGATCACCCGCAAGTGGCTGCAGGACGTCGTCGAACGGCGACTCATCCCGAGGTCCGGCATCATTCGTGGCGAGGTCATCTGAGCCGCGTCCGGGCGCCTCGTGACACGGCAAACGGCATACGGACAGCAACAAGCCCCGTGGCCATGGAGGGGAGGCAGCACGGGGCTTGTCGGTCTACGCGTTGGCCGGTCAGGCGGTGCGCTTCCGGCGCGGCTTCTCACCACGGGATGCGCGGAGCAACGCCAGTCGTTCCTTGAGCAAAGCCTCAAGCTCGGGGATGGACCGGCGCTCCAGCAACATGTCCCAGTGGGTGCGAACTGCCTTGACGTTCTTGTACTCGGGCTCGGGGCCGTCCACCAGCCGGCCCTCGAGGCCACAGCGGCATTCCCACACCGTGGGGACATCTGCCTCTACCGAGAACGGGAGCTCGCTGATGTGCTTCTCAGGGCACACGTATCGGATGAGCTGTCGCTCGCTGAGCACGACGTTGGTGTCGGTCTCCATGCTCAGGGCACTCAGATTGGTGCCTCGAAGTGATCGTTCGGCCATGAGGGGCTGCTCCAAACATGCTGCCCACGCCAGGTTTTGCGTGGGGATCCATTGGGCCTAACGACGTTGTCAGCCTCAATGTTCCGGATTCGACAGATATCTGCCTGATACCAGCGTACCGCCGTTGGGGGGCCGGCTATATCACCGCTGGCACCTCGTTGCCTGCCGCGACGATGCCCTCACGCATCCGGACCCTGGACAGGAGCAGGCCGCCCACGACGAAGAACACGATCAGGGCGATGATGGCCCAGCGGTAGGAGTGGGTGAACTGGTGGACCAGCCCGAAGACCAGCGTCCCGAACCAGCTCGTGCCGCGTTCCATGGCCTGGTAGAGGCTGAAGAACTCGGCTTCGCGCCCGCGCGGGATCAGCTGGCTGTACATCGAACGTGAAAGGGCCTGGCTGCCCCCCAGGACCACTCCGATCAGGACCGCGAGCCCGACAAAGATCAGGAAGCCTCCCGTTGGGACGAAGAAGGCAATGGCGACCACCAGCGTCCACAGGATGAGGCTGTTCAGCACGACTCGCCAGGCCCCGAACCTGCCGGCCAGCCGTCCGAACAACAGCGCACCGCCGAAGGCAACGAACTGGACGAGCAGGATGATCTCGATCAGCTGGCTGCTGCTGAACTTCAGCTCCTCGGCGCCATAGACGCTCGAGGCGCTGATCACGGTCTGGATACCGTCGTTGAAGAACAGGTAGGCGAGCAGGAAAAGCATCGTCTGCCGATAGCCGCGCAGCTCGCGGAAGGTGCTGGCCAGCTGTGCGAGGCTGCCGCTGATCACCCCTGCACGATCGTCGGTGCCGGTCTGGGGCGCGCCCCGTAGATCTCGAAGACCCACGACCGGGATGATCGTGAACACGGCCCACCACAGCCCGGCGGAGAGCAGGCTGATCCGCACCGCCATTCCCTGCGAGATGCCGATCTGCTTGTCCAGGGTCAGCAGACCGAGGTTCAGCGCGAGCAGCAGGCCACCACCGAGGTAGCCCCAGGCCCAGCCGCGACTGGACACCCTGTCCCGCTCGTCGGGGCCCGCGATCCGGCAGAGCAACGAGTCGTAGATCACGAGGGACGATCCCAGGCACAGGTTGGCGAAGATCAGCAGCAGCACGCCGAGCTTCCAGTTGTCACCGCTGACCAGGAACATCGCCGACGCTGCCGCTGCTCCCGCCCAGGCGAACGCGCCGAACAGCCGCACGGGCCTCGGGGATCGGTCCGCAATAGCGCCGATGAAGATCAGGACGATCGTGGACAGGATGGTGGAAACGGTGAGGACATAGAAGACCAGGGACCCGGGATCCACCGGTATGCCGACCACGCTCAGGTTGGTGTGGCATGCAACATCACTGGGCAGTGTGGGGCAGGCCGCCTTCTTGGCGATGACAGTCAGATAAGGCGCCATCAGGACTGTCAACGTGGTGGTGACATAGGCCGAGTTGGCCCAGTCGTACCAGTACCAGGCGCGTTGGTGAGCGGTGTCCTTGCGGGGTCTGGTCTGGGCCGGGGAGTCGACAGCGCTCGTCATGTCGGCAGCCTTCCACAGGCAGCCTCCATGTTGAGGAAGAATCGGCCCTCCATCGGGATCGTGTCCGGCCACTGCTCCACGAGCGAACTGCTCAGTTGGCGAACTCCCAGTGCCAGGGTTCGGGCAGCACTCCCGTCGAGGCTGCCCATGCGGGCTGGAACCATCCGTAGAGCGGAGCATGTCGCTCCATCCACAGGTGCGCCGGTGTTGCGAAGCTCTGGACGCCTCCGCAGAGGTCGACCGCGAGGCCGACGCCGTGCTGGCTGGTGCCGGGAACGGCTGCGAGCTCCGGGGTCGCCAGTCGGACCACCACCTGCTCGGCGAAGGTGCGATAGGCATCGGTGACACAGAGCGGCGACCCTGTCTGCTGCTCGTAGGCCCTGCTCATGGCATTGAAGGCCATGGCGTTCTCTCGGGGCAGACCCTCGTCCGGCGCGGCATACAGCGGGCACAAGGTACTGGCTGGGAACCGGCCGTTGGGGTAGCGCCCGGTGTCCTTGCCACAGTCGGGGCTGTTGTCCATCAGGAGCTTGAAGTCCTGACCTTGAAGTGCCTGAGCAAGGCGTTTGTCTGCCTCTCGGGCAAGGCGGGTCTCTGAACGCAGCAACGCGCCGCGGACACCCGCGGCCCTGCCGACCTGGTCAGCCTGCGCGTTCTGCAGCAGCTCGAGCGCACTGCGCTGCTGGGCGATGACCGTGTCGAGCTGGGCCTTGGCCTCGGCGGCGGACGTGGCCGCGGCTGACGCCTGCTGTCTGGCAGCCTCGGCCCTGGCCGACGTGAGGACCTGTTCGGAGCGCAAGGACTCAAGGCGTTCGAAGAGCCGCGCGCGGCCGTCGATGAGGTACTGCACCGTAGCCATGGAGTCGGTGTTCTTGTCGGCCGAGGGGGCGGTCAGTGCTTCGAAGATCGCGACTATCTCGCCAAGCGCACCGCCGCCGCGGATGTAGGAGTCGCTGGCCAGCTGCCCCAGAGCGTTCAAGGCTGCCTCAACCTCCAGGCCGAGCTCGACCAGATGGGCCTGCTGGGCGGCAGCTTCGGTCTCGGCGGCGGTCTGGGCTGTCCTGGCCGCCGACAGGTTTGCCAAGAGCGTGGTGGCTTGCGCGGAGAGGCGTTCGAGGCGGGTGTTCGCCACGGCCACCTGGGCGCTCGACTTCATCAGGACTGCCCGAAGCGCCTCGGCCGCCTTGATCTGGGT
>JBDTMW010000123.1:0-7079 GCA_039934065.1 Actinomycetota bacterium
CGGATGCGCCGGGGTGGCATTTCGGTCAGCTGAGTCATGGTGTCCTCGTTAAGAGAGAAGGTGTGGAAAGAAGCTGCTTGAGCGGTGATGGCAGAACGTGCCTGTGTCCTTGATTCAACTCAAGATTGGGTCCAGAAGCGCTGTCAAGATCTGCCAAGACCTTTGGCAGATCTTCATAGTCGCATTTCATCCCAGACCGGAAGGCACGGGTCCACTGACCCATGCTCAGTGAGCCGTCCTGCTTTCCCGGTCGTAGTTGCGTCCGAGGAACCCAGGGACCCGTGCCCACCGCATCGCGAACATCATCACGAGCAGGGTCGCGACGTACGGCAACATCGAGACGAACTGGTGCGGCACCGCCACCCCAGCCACCTGCACCCGCAGTGCCAGGACCTCCATCCCCGCGAAGAAGGCTGCCCCCGCGAGGATGTACTGGGGCCGCCAGCCACCGAAGAACGCCAGGGCGATCGCCAGCCAGCCCCGGCCCGAGACGATGCCATCGGTGTACGTGCCCGTGTAGACCATCGGCAGGTAGGCGCCGGCGAGAGCCATCAACGCCGCGCCCACCGTGGCCGTGACGATGCGCGCGCGAGCGACGTTGATGCCGAGGCTGTCCGCCGCTTTGGGGTTCTCACCGACCGAGCGCAGCTTGAGACCGAGGTTGGACCGGTAGAGCAGCCAGTACAAGCTCCCCGAGAGCAGGAACGCGAAGTAGACCATGCCGTCCTGGTCGAAAAGGACCGGGCCGAGGACCGGGATGTCCCCCAGCAGCGGGATCTTCCAGTTCGTCAACGTGTCGATCAACGGCGGGGTCAGGGTGACGCCGATGACCACCTTGTACAACAGTGACGCCACACCGGTGGCAAGGAAGAACAAGGCCAGGCTGATGACGAACTGGTCGAGGCCGAACTTCGTCGTCGCCCACCCCAGGATAAGACCGAAGATCGCGCCGATCAGCGCCGCCGCGATGAGGCCGACGAGGTTGCCACCGACCTTCAGCGAGACGAGGAACCCCACTGAGGCACCCAGGACCATAATGCCTTCCTGGGCGACGTTGAAGATTCCCGCGCGGCCGGCCAGCATCGTGCCCTGCGCCGCCAGGATGAACGGCACCATCGCGGTGACCATGAGTTGCAGGAATGAGACGACTTCGGTCATTGCTGGGGCCTCCTGAGACGGCTTCCGACGACGTCGGACAAGAGCAGGAAAAACAGGATCAGGGCCTCGACGATGAGGACCATCTCGCTGGGCACCCCGGCACTGCGCTGCATCGCACTGGCCCCTACTTCGAGCACGGCGATGCCGAACGCAACGAACGGCACTGCCACGGCGTTGCCCCGGGCGATCAACCCGATGATGATCGCCAGAAGCAGGTAGTTGGACTGCATGCCCTCGATCAGCTTGCCGTGGATGCCTGCCACCTCCACGGCGCCGGCAAAGCCGCCGAGCGCACCACCCACGACCAGGGAGCCAACGACGATCCGCCCGATCCGGATGCCGTGAACCTGGGCCGCGCGGGAGTTGGCTCCGACAGCGTTCAGCTCGAATCCGGCGACGCTGCGCCGCATCACGACGATGGTCCCCGCAGCCACCAGAACAGCGAGCAGCACACCGGAGTGCATTGACGGGTTCCCGATCAGTGGCAGAAGTGCACCGTCACCCACCGGAATGGTGGTGGGATGCCCTGCGGCCGGATCACTCCACACCTCGCTCGCGACATAGTCGACGATGCCGAAGCTGATGAAGTTCAGCAGGACCGTGCTCAGGATCTCGCTAACCCCGAACCGAGCCATCAGCCAGGCCGCGATCCCCACCCAGAAAGCACCAGCGACGACTCCGGCGAGCAGGATCGCGGGCAGGAGGACAACCTTCGGGAGGTCCGCGAAGACGATGCCGACGCCCGCAGCCGCAGCGGCACCGACGAGCAGCTGCCCCTCTCCGCCGATGTTGTACTTGCCGGCCGCCAGCGGGATGGTGAAGCCCAACGCCAGCAGTACCAGCGGCACCCACTTCTGGACCGTCTCCACGAAACCGAACGAGGACTTGAACGATGAGGTCAAGATCGCCTGGAACGCGCTGACCGGGTCGTGACCCAGCAGGAAGATCAGGACGCCTGAGGTGAGGAAGGCGAGGAGCACTGCGATCACGAAGGGAACGGCACGGCTCACCCCCGCTCGCACAGCCTGGGGGCGCAGGGTCCGCGTGGTCACGTTTCCTCCACAACGCCGGCCATGAAGCGGCCGAGCTCGTACTGGTCGTATCCGCCGCGCAGACGTTCCGCCACCACCCGCCCGCGGTACAGCACCAGGATGCGGTGGGCGAGGTGAGTCAGCTCGTCGAGGTCCTCGGAGAGCAGCAGGACGGACGTGCCGTCGGCCGTCGCCTCGCGCACCCGGTCGTAGACGAACTGGGTCGAGGCGATGTCCAGGCCGCGAGTGGGGTTGTGGAAGATGAGGAAGCCTGGCCGGTGCGCAAACGCCCGCGCCAGGATCACGCGCTGGATGTTGCCGCCCGAGAGGGTCGCGGCGGCGGCCGTGGGGCTTGAGGCCTTGACCGAGTATGCGGACATGGCCTCCACCGCGTGCCGGCGTGCGGCCGGCCAGTCGATCAGGCCGTGCTTGCTGAAGCGCGAGCTGTGCTGGGCCCCGAGGACCAGGTTCTGGATGATGCTGGCTCCCGGGAGGATGCCGTCGCGGTGACGGTCCTCCGGGACGTAGGCAACGCCAGCGGCAAGCCATTGCGCTGTCGGCAGGCCAGCCAGAGCCACGTCGTCGACATCGACCACACCGTCTGACAGGGCTCGTACCCCTGCGAGACACTCGGCGAGCTCCACCTGCCCGTTCCCTGCCACACCCGCGATGCCCAGGACCTCGCCGCGGGCGATCCCGAGGTTGAGGTCATGGATGGAACGGACACCGTGGTCGTTGTCCGCGTTCAGACGGCTGACCTTCACCCGCGGGGCCACCGTCTCGGAGGGCTGTGCCGATTCGGCCGCAGCCGGGTGCTCCCCGACGGTTGACTCGGCGCCGATGACGGCAGCCACGCGCTCGGCGGTCTGTGCGTCCCCCACCATCAGCATGGCAAGGTCGCGGGTCGTGGTGTCACGCCGATGAAGGGTCGCGACGCGAAGTCCGTCGCGCATGATGGTGAGCTCGTCACAAACCGCCATGGTCTCGCGGATCTTGTGAGTGATGAACACGACGCTCATGCCCTCATCGACGATTGCCCGCAGCGAGCCGAAGAGGGAGTCGACCTCCTGCGGGGTGAGGTTAGTGGTCGGCTCGTCGAGGACCAGGATCCGTGCCCCGCGGTAGAGGGCCTTGAGGATCTCCACCCGTTGGCGAATACCCACGGAAAGAAACTGAACGGGGATCCTCGGTTCCACCTTGAGGCCGAACCGCTCTGCGAGATCGGCGATCCTGGCTTCGGCCTCGCGCAGGTTGAGCGCAGGGAAGGACGGCTGAGGCGTGCCGAGCACGATGTTCTCAGCCACCGTGTAGGAGTCCACCTGAAGGAAGTTCTGGTGGACCATACCGATGCCGTGGTTGATGGCGTCCCGGGGGTTGCGGACGACGACCTCATTGCCACCGAGCCGCACCGTGCCGCCGTCGGGCTTGTACAACCCGTAGAGAACGTTCATCAGGGTCGTCTTGCCTGCGCCGTTGCCGCCGATCAGCCCATGAACCTCGCTGGCGCCGACGGCAAAGTCCACTCCGTCGAGCGCGACAACCGGGCCGAACACCTTGCGTATGCCGGTCATCTCGAGCACCGGGTGACCGGCATGCGCGACGCCGCCCACCTCTCCGGACGAGCGCTCGTCACTGTTCATCAGGAAGACTCCTGCCCGTTACTTGATCGGGGAAAGGTCCTTGACGACCGTGATCTTGCCGGACTTGATGTCGGCCACCGCCTGCTCCACCAGCTGCGTAACGGCCGGGTCAACGTTCTTTGGCGTCTGGATCGACACGCCGGTGTCGAAGCCGAGTGGGTAGTAGCCGTTGCGCGTTCCCGAGGCAATCTTGACCAGCATGTCGTTCAGGGGCTTGGTGAAGTCGTAGATCGCGGACGTCGCATAGTGAGCCGGGTCGAACTGCGACTTGTCCGTGTACTTGGCAGTGATAACGACACCTGCGGGCTTGTCCTTGACCGCCTGGAACGCCCCGACCATACCGAGGTTGAGGGAGCCGACGATGACGTCATTGCCCTGGCCCAGCAGCTGGCTGGTGATCTGTTGGGCCTTGGCCGGGTCGTTGAAGTCGCCGGTCCATACGGAGTTGATGGTCGCCGAAGATCCGGTGTCCTTCAGCGCCTGGTTCATGGCGTGGACCTCTGAGTAGGAGAACGGAAGAGAGAGCCCACCGACGTAGGCGATCTTGCCCGACTTGGTCGCAGCGCCCGCGAGGATGCCGATCGGATAGAAGGCGACATGGAAGTTGCGGTCGATGACCCAGACGTTGGGCGTGGCCTCCTTCGGCTTGTCGTCGAACTCGCCGATGAACGTGACGTCGGGGTTCTCGGCGGCGAGCTTGGCGGTCGCCTGGAAGAACTGGCTGCCGTGGGTCCAGATGACGTTGTAACCGTCCGCCAGGTACTCCTTCATAACGCGCTCGGTGTCAGGCACCTTCACGCTCTCGGAGAACGCGGTCTTGACGCCTTGGTCCTTCTCAGCCTGCTGAAGCGCAAGGAGTCCGAGCGCGTTGTAGTCAGCGTCGGTGGTCGCACCCGAAAACAGGGCCGCCACCTTGAGCGACTTTGCCGTGCCGGTGGCCGAGCCGTCCCCGGCTGAGTCGGTAGTACCGCCACAGGCTGCGAGCGCCAGGGTCAGGCCCAAGGCTGGGGCCATGATGCTCAGACGTCGACTGCTTGCCATGGGAATACCTCCGCACTGAGCGCGCCCAGCGGGCCGCTGTGGCAGTCCAGTGCGGATGCACCCGACCGGTTGTGATGTCTGACACTCTCACCGCAAAAGGCAGGGATCCTCGGCAGTTTTCGACAACTTTCGCCTGAAAGGTTGTGCGTTATGGCTAGGGCGAACCAAGCCGAACAGCCAATTCGTGCCTGTAGCAGATGACACTTACTCGTCAGGACCCGACGTCCATGTGGGGAAACGACGTAGCGGCCGGGCGCTCGAGGTCGTCGCGATACCGCCTGATCAGGTCGAGGTTGCGATCCGCGAGGTGGTCGAAGCCCTGACCCACGCTGGAGCCCGGCGTCAGCGAGGCGAGTGCCTCTTCCGGGTCGAGCCGGGCGCTGACCCAGCCCTCCTGGGATGCCGCCTTGGCTTGGATGTGCGCGATCGGGGTGACGATGTGGGAGTTGCCGAAGTACAACACCCCGGCTGCGTCCACACCGGTTGCGTTGGCGCCGATGACATAGACGTGGTTGTCGTAGGCACGGGCCCGCGAGGTCAGCTCCCAGACGTCGGCGCTGCGCAGTAGCGCGGAAGGTCGGCAGATGACTTCGGCTCCCTGGACGGCCTGGATCCGGGTCAGCTCGGGATAGTCGCCGTCGAAGCAGATGATCATGCCAATGGTGCCGAGTTCTGTCTCGACCACACAGACTTCGTCGCCCGGGGTGACCCAGCCGCCGCGGGAGCGGATCTCGGTGCTGTAGGGATGCGTCTTTCGGTAGACGCCGAGCAGCGAGCCGTCGGGGCCGATGAGGGCGCTGGAGTTGTAGACGACCCCACGGTCCGGCCCGCGTTCGTAGGTGCCCACGCACACGTGCACGCCGAGCGCGGTGGCCGCCGCCTGGATTGGGGCGATGACCGGCCCCGGCAGCTCGGACACCAGGTCCCACAGCTCCTCGGGCGTGCAGCCGGGGGTGAAGCCGGTTGTCGCCGTCTCCGGCAGCACGACCAGCTCGGCGCGCGTTGCCTCGACGCATCGGGTCAGCCACTTCACGCAGTTCTCGATGTTGGCCTTGACCGCACCGGGGCTGAGGGGCCCCGCCACCGGCGCGGTCTGGACTGCGGCAGCCGTGAAGGCTCGCATCTCAGCCCCTTCCTGCAACGATGCCGACGGCCACGCCGGCGAGCGCGATCGCCGCACCGGCCAACGCGCCATACAGGAAGTCCCTGCCCTGGAACGGTGGGCGGCCCGCCGCAGCCGGTCCGGGATAGACGGCCGGCGCTGCGGGCGCCCGAGCGGGCGCCCCCGCAGGCACGAGCATGGCCTCTGGCATCTCGCCGGGGGCACGCAGCCCGGCGATATCGGCGTCGACCGCGGCGAAGAACTGACCGGCCATCTTCTTGGCCACGCCCGTGAGCATCCGCTGGCCGACGCCACCGATGACGCCGCCCACGACGGCGTCGGCGTCGTAGGTCAGGGAGGTGCCACCCGTCGACGAATCCACCAGGCTGATCTTGACGTCGGCGCCCACCGTCCCCGGCGCACCCGCGCCAGCAGCCTTGAGAACAAAGAAGCCCGGGGGATTCTGCTCGGTCAGGGAGACGTTCCCCTCATAGATGCCCTTGATCGACGCCACCCCTGCTGAGACGGTCATCGTGTAGGCGTCGGGCCCCACCTCGCGCAGCTCCTGACACCCGGGGATGGTGCGGGCGAGGACTGCCGGGTCGTTGAACGCGGCCCAGACCTGGTCGACAGGGGCGTTGAGTACGGCGGTGCCGGAGATCTTCATCAGCTTCCTTTGCGCTCAGGCGTTCGGGATGTTCGACGTGATGTTGCTGGTCTGGGTGGCCGGTGAGGTCTTGGCGGCGACAGAGCTCGTCGCCACGGTCCGGGAGCCATGACGCAGGTCAGGGATCAGGCCCTCGGCGTGCTGTCGGCGCAGGTCCCACAGCTCGTCCGGCGAGATCGGCATCGAGGTGATCGGGAAGCCCTCGGCGTCCTCGATGGCGCTGGCGATCACCGCGGAGACGGGAATCGTCCCGGCTTCACCAGCACCCTTGATCCCCAACGGGTTCAGCGGGCTCGGGGTCTCGAGGTGGTCGGTCTCGACGTGAGGCACCTCGGAGGCGTAGGGCATCAGGAAGTCCATGAACGAAGCGTTGAGCAGCTGGCCAGCCTCGTCGTAGACCATCCGCTCGTACAGTGCCCCGCCCACGCCCTGCGCCACAC
>JBDTMW010000124.1:0-7054 GCA_039934065.1 Actinomycetota bacterium
GCAGCACCTTCTTGTCGAACTTGCCCACGCTGGTCTTGGGGACCTCGTCGATGAAGGCCCATCGCTCGGGCACCTGCCACCCGGCGACCTTGCTACCGAGGTACTCCTTCAGCCCGGCGGCGTCGATGGTGGAGTCGGCAGCGCGGACCACGGTGGCCAGCGGGCGTTCGCCCCACTTCTCGTCAGGGACGCCGACCACCGACGCCTCGAGCACGTCCGGGTGACCCATCAGCGCGTTCTCGAGGTCGACGGACGAGATCCACTCACCGCCGGACTTGATCACGTCCTTGGCACGGTCGGTGAGCTGCAGGAACCCGTCCGGGGTCAGCGAGCCCACATCACCGGTGCGGAGCCAGCCGTCGTCGAACTTCGAGGCCGCGTCGGCCCGCTCGGCCTCGGTGTTGCTCCCGTTGTCGTAGTAGCTGCCGGTGATCCACGGACCGCGGACCTCGAGCTCCCCTACGCTCTGGCCGTCCCACGGCACCACGCTGCCGTCGGGACCGACCAGGCGCGCTTCCAGCGACGAGGCGATGCGGCCCTGGGTCTCGCGGTAGCGCCAGTGCTCGTCGCCGGTCGTCCCGGCGGGTGCCACCGCCACCGACCCCAGCGGCGACATCTCCGTCATACCCCAGGCGTGGAGGACCTCGATGTTGTGTCGCTCGTCGTAGGCCCTCATCAGGGATGGCGGGCAGGCTGACCCACCGACGATGACGGTGCGCAGGCTGGAGGTGTCGGTCGGGTGCTCGTCGAGGTAGCGCAGCAGGTCGGTCCAGATGGTGGGTACGGCACCGCCGCCGGTGACCTTCTCGACCTCGATCATCTTTGCCAGCGGCTCTGCCTGCAGGAACCGGTCGGGCATGATCAGCGATGCGCCCGCCATCAGCGCGGCGTAGGGCAGACCCCAGGCGTTGGCATGGAACATCGGGACGACGGCCAGCAGCCGGTCGCCCTGGTTGAAGCCCAGGCTCATCGAGACCTGCATCGTGTGCAGGTAGTTGGAGCGGTGGGAGTAGACAACGCCCTTGGGGTTGCCCGTGGTGCCCGAGGTGTAACACATCGAGGATGCGTCATTCTCGTCCAGCGCCGGCCAGTCGAAGGTCGCGGGCTGAGCTCCCAGCAGGGTGGCCCAGTCGTGGACGCCCTCGATCTGCGGGGCGGCCTTGAGCGCCTCGCGGACGTCGTCGGGGATCGGTCCGTTGACGATGACGTGGCGCACTGTCGACAGGTGCGGCAGCAGCTTGCTGAACGGCGCGGCCAGGCTGTTGTCCAGGACGATGACCCGGCTCCCGGCGTGGTTGGTCACATAGATGATCTGCTCGGGGAAGAGCCGGATGTTCAGCGCCTGGAGGACAGCGCCCATCGACGGAACGGCCAGGTAGGCCACGAGGTGCTCGGCGTTGTTCCACATGAACGTGGCAACACGCTGGTCGCCGTCAATCCCCAGGCCCCGCAGGGCATTCGCCAGCTGTGCTGCCTGGGTGCCCACCTCTGCGTATGACGTCCGCCGCCCCCCCTCCGCGGTCCAGGTGACAACTTCCTGGTCGGCATGCAAGAGCGTGCCCGACAGGAGGATGCGCGAGATAAGCAACGGCGACTCTTGCATGGTGCTCTTCATGGGCGAGACTCTGCCACGCAAATCCCGCGGGCGGGAGGGTCCGGGGCCAATTGTGTTGCCAACTCCGCGGTGGGATTGGATAGGCCCCATGAGCAGACGCATCGTCATCGCCTCGGTCGTGGCCGGGGTCGTCGCGGTGTCCGCGGCCGCAGGGGGGTTCGCGTATCTCAACCACCGCGAGCAGATCCGCCTCGACAAGGACGCACGCACCGCAGCCGACCGGTTCGCGGGCGCGTGGTCCCGGCAGGACCTGAAGAGCACGTCGTATGCCGGCCGGACCACGAGCCAGGTGGTCGCCAGCTTCAAGACCACGACCTCCGGACTCGGCGGCGCGCCTGTCAAGGTCACGGTCACCTCGCTGACCCGTGACGGCGACAAGGCCTCCGGCAAGCTCTCTGTTGCCTGGACGGTGGCCGAGGGCTCGACCTGGGCGTACACGATGCCGATCTCCTTGCAACGCGACGCCAGCGAGATCTGGGTTGTCGTGGCCAAGGAGGGGGCCTCGATGTGGGCTCCGGGCCTGGACGCCAAGGCAAAGCTCGTCGCCTCACGGACGTGGGGCAAACGAGGCGACGTCCTGGACCGCCGCGGTGCGCCGATCCTGTCCGTCGCCAAGGTCTATGACGTTGCGATCGACCCGCTACGCGCCTCCGCCACGACAGTCGCGGAGCTGGAGAAGGTCGTTCAGGAGCCTGCTGGCTCCCTGGTCGCCAAGCTCAGCGCCGCCAAGAAGTCGGGCTCGAAGGCGCCGATCCAGGTCGTGGCCTACCGCGAGGCAGACTTCCAGGCCCGCCGGGCACAGCTCGACGTGCTGATCGGTGTCATCTATCCGCCTCGTGAGCAACCGCTCGCGCCCTCGTCCACATTCGCGCGACCATTGCTGGGCTCGTACGGCGCGGTCACCGCCGAGACCATCAAGAACGGCAAGGGCCGCTACGTGGCCGGTGACTTCGCCGGGCTGAGCGGCCTGCAGGGACAGTACGACTCCGCACTCGGCGGCACCCCCGGTATCAAGGTGACCGCCAGCGACAGGCCGGAAACGCCATTGTTCGAGAAGCCCGCTGTCGATGGCACCCCGATGACCCTGACGCTGGACCCCAGAGTGCAGGCGGCTGCCGAGGCGGCACTGGCCGGCAGCGGCGCGGTGCCCTCCGCCCTGGTGGCGGTGGATGTCGGCACCGGTGACCTCCTCGCAGTGGCCAACTCGCCGTCGTTCGGCATGAACCGCGCGTTGTTGAGTCACTACGCGCCGGGGTCGACGCTGAAGGTCGCCACAACCTACTCGCTGCTGACCAAGGGACTGTCGCCGTCGAAGCCGGTGCTGTGCCCCCCGGACGTCGTGGTTGACGGGCTCACCATGAGGAACTACGAGCACGAGACCCTGGGGCTGGTGCCGTTCTCGGTGGACTTCGCCCACTCGTGCAACACCGCCTTCGTGGGGCTCGCGGCCACGATGGGGGACGCCGACGTGCACGATGCCGCGGCCGCGCTCGGCGTCGGCTCGGGCTGGGGCGAGCACCTGGGGATCGCCGGGGCGTTTGACGGCTCGGTGCCGGTGGCCACCTCCAAGGTGGAGAAGGCTGCCACCGCGTTCGGCCAGGCCAAGACCTCTGTGTCTCCGGCATCGTTGGCGGTCATGGCAGCCTCGGTGGCGCGCGGGAGCTACCTCGAGCCCGCCCTGATCCTCACTCCGGCAGTTGCCGGAGCTGACCGGACGCCACAACCACTGGACGCCACGTCAGCCGGTGAGCTTCGCGATCTCATGCGCCTCGTCGTCACCAAGGGCACCGCGACCGCAGCCATGAACGGTGTCCGCGGGGGCGCGGTATTCGGAAAGACGGGGACCGCCGAGTTCGGGACCAGCAGCCCCCCCGCGACCCATGCCTGGTTCGTCGGTTGGCAGGGCACTGTGGCGTTCGCGGTGTTGGTGGAAGAAGGCAAGAGCGGTGCCACCGTGGCGGCGCCGATCGCCAAGACGTTCCTGGACGCCCTCCAGCGCTGATACCCCACCGATGCCCACCGATACCCACGAATACAAACCGATACCCACCGACGACAACGCCCCCAGGCCGAAGCCTGGGGGCGTTGTGCGAAGACGACTTGTGAGTCGCAGTTACTGCAGTGAGACGAGAGCGCTTCTCAAACGAGAAGAGCCTCTCAAATCAGAGAGCCTGAACCTTCTCGGCCTGGGGACCCTTGGGACCCTGGGTGACCTCGAACTCCACGCGCTGTGCCTCTTCGAGCGAACGGTAGCCGCTCGTCTCGATCGCGGAGTAGTGAACGAACACGTCCGGGCCGCCGCCGTCCTGGGCAATGAAGCCGAAGCCCTTTTCAGCGTTGAACCATTTAACTGTGCCTTGTGCCATGGGGAATAACTCTTTCTTTGATATCCAATGGAGTCCACACTTCGTGGGCTCCAGGCCGCCGCATTACCCCCACAACTGGCGGGACATGCCCGCTGTAATAAAAAAGACCCGCCGGTTAGCGGGCACTTCTTCGATCTGCGAGGAACTGCAACTGCAACCACTTGTCAGGCTAGCACGCAAAACCACCCAGCACCCAAGGAAGTTTGAGAGGGTCCGTCAGATCTCGCGGACGTTGCCGCGCAGGTGATCGCCGGGTCCCTCTGCCGGCCGGACGGCAAAGTCCCAGCCATGATCCTGCTGTGCCACAAAGAGATTGGCCACGGAAGGCAGCAACAGCGGCTCGTCGAAGGTGACGTCCACGGCATACGACTCGGGCAGTCGGGCCTCGATGGCTGCCAGAGCGTGTGCCTTGGTCCACATGCCCTGCACCAGGGTGCCAGGGAAGCCCATGGCTCTGGCGGCGAGCGAGTTCAGATGCATCGGGTCCACGTCGCCGCTGACCGACGCGTAGCGCCGCCCCATGTCCCCGGGAACGTCCCAGACCGCATTCGGAGGGGCGTCGGGGCCGATCTCCACGTCGACCTGCGGCTCCGGAGCGACCTCTCCGGGCGTCGAGGCACCCCGCGAAAGGTAGGTGCTGACCTCCTCCCAGACGAGCTCATCACCGACGCGCACGACACTCACGAGATCGACCTGTGCGCCCAACGCGTGAGGACGCAGGTCCCGGGCGCTCGCGCGCAGGCTGAGCAGCTCGGAGGCGTCGACCGGCCGGTGCTGCACGATCCGGTTGCGAACGTGGACAAGGCCGGGCAGACCCAGCGGGAACCTCCGGTCGGCCATCAGCACCACCTGGAGCGGAAAGGCAAGAACGTGCAGGTAGGTCGCCGGCAGCGCGTCCCGCAGCGGGAAGCCGCAGGCCTTGTCGTAGGCCGCCATCTCGGGCAGGGGGACCCCCGCCCTGGGGCGACGCACCTGAATATCCTCGAGCGGGCCACTACGGCCGATGGAGGTGGCAGCGGCACGTGCATAGGCGACGGTTGCATTTTGAGTGGTGTCCAGCGTGATGGTCCTCGGGTCGGCCATGCCAGGTCGCCGATCAGGCTCTGGCCGCGGGCGCGGCCTCAAGGATGGCCACCACACCCTGGCCGCCGGCTGCGCAGATGGAGATCAGGCCCCTGCCAGATCCCTTCTGGGACAGCAGCTTGGCCAGAGTCGCGACGATGCGTCCGCCGGTGGCACCGAACGGGTGGCCGGCCGCCAGCGAGGAGCCGTTCACGTTGAGCTTGCTCCGGTCTATTGAGCCCAGCGGGCGGTCCAGCCCGAGCCGCTCACTGCAGAACTTCTCGCTCTCCCATGCCGCCAACGTCGCGAGGACCGTCGAGGCAAAGGCCTCGTGGATCTCGTAGTAGTCGAAGTCCTGCAAGGACAGACCATTTCGCGCGAGGAGCGGCGCAACGGCATAGGCGGGAGCCATGAGCAGTCCCTCACTTCCGTTGACATAGTCCACAGCCGCGGTCGCGGCGTCGACGAAGCGAGCCAGGACCGGTAGCCCGCGTTCCTGCGCCCACTGCTGGGAACCGAGCAGCACCGCCGAAGCACCGTCGGTCAGCGGCGTCGAGTTGCCGGCCGTCATCGTGGCGTCCTCCCCCGTGCCGAACACCGGTTGGAGCCGGGCAAGCTGGCTGACCGTGGAGTCGGGTCGCAGGTTCTGGTCCCGGGTCACTCCGAGATAGTGCGTGACCAGGTCGTCGAAGAAACCTCGGTCGTATGCCGCGGCCAGGTTGCGGTGGCTGGCTGCGGCGAGCTCGTCCTGGGACTCACGGCTGATCTGCCATTCGGCGGTGCTGATGGCCTGGTGCTCGCCCATGGACAGACCGGTGCGGGGTTCCAGGTTGCGCGGGATCTCGGGGACCAGGTGTCCCGGACGGACTCTCTTCCATGCCTTGACGCGGTCCATCGCCGTCTTGGCCCGGCTTGCGGCGAGCAACGAACCACGCAGCTCGTCGCTGATGGCGATGGGGGCGTCACTGGCGGAGTCCACGCCACCGGCGATGCCACTGTCGATCTGGCCCAGGGCGATCTTGTTGGCCACCAGGATCGTCGCCTCCAGGCCGGTGCCGCAGGCCTGCTGAAGGTCATAGGCGGGCGTGGTGGGCGCCAGCCTGGAGCCCAGGACGCTCTCGCGGGTCAGGTTGAAGTCGCGACTGTGCTTGATCACGGCGCCTGCCGCGACCTCGCCAACCGCCTGACCTGACAGGTCGAACCGGGCCACGAGCCCGTCCAGCGTCGCGATCAGCATGTCCTGGCTGGACGCATGGGTGTACGGACCGTTGGCGCGCGCGAACGGAATGCGGTTGCCACCAACGATGAAGACCGGACGCGGGCCTGCGTCGTTGCCAGCCATGCTTCCTCCAATGTCGGACAGTGCTCAACACGACAGTAGCCAACCGAGGTCATCTAGCCGGCTAGGGCGCAACACCGACGTACTTGATCTCGAGGTATTCCTCGATCCCCTCGAAGCCACCCTCACGACCGAAGCCCGAGTGCTTGACCCCGCCAAAGGGCGCCGCCGGGTTGGACACGATCCCCTGGTTGATGCCCACCATCCCGAACTCCAGCGCCTCGCTGACCCGCAGCGTGCGCGAGAGGTCCCGGGTGAAGACATAGGCGACCAGGCCGTACTCCGTGTCGTTGGCCCGCGCGATCGCCTCCGCCTCTGTGGAGAACGTCGCGATCGGCGCCACCGGGCCGAAGATCTCCTCGCGCATCATGAGAGCGTCCGCAGTCACCCCGGTCAACAGCGTGGGCGCATAGAAGTAGCCGTGGTCCCCCACCGTGGCGCCTCCGCAGACCACTGTCGCACCCTTGGCCTTGGCGTCCTCCACCATGGCGGCCACCGACGCCTGGGCCGTCGCGTCGATCAGCGGTCCGACCGTGACACCGTCCTCGGTTCCCCGGCCGACTGTCATAGCAGCCATCTTGGCGGCGAACTTCGACGAGAACTCCTCGGCAACGCTTTCGTGGACCAGGAACCGGTTGGCTGCCGTGCAGGCCTCGCCGATGTTGCGCATCT
>JBDTMW010000125.1:0-7052 GCA_039934065.1 Actinomycetota bacterium
GCAGTGCTGGCCGTCGCAATCCGCTAGGCGGTGATCTGCACCGGCGCGCCTCCCCAGACGAGTTTCCAGTCCATCGCGGCGAAGGCGGGAGGGTCGATGGACCCATGGGCGGTGACCCAGTCGATGATCAGCTGTCGGATCTCGGCCTGGGCGTTGTACACCACGGGAGCTGCCGTGACACCGGGGAAGCTGCCACCACCTGACTGCCGGTAATTGTTGATCGCGACAACAAACTCCGCCGCGGGGTCGATTGCCACGCCGGCATACGCAAGGTTGACGATGCGTGAGCCGGTGGCCAGCGCCAGGTCGATGTCGTAGGTCAGCGGCTTGTCCAGGCCGCCCATGACGTCATAGTTGTAGTCCGGGATCCCGTTCGGTGCCGCCGGCGTGACGGCGTTGGTGAGCAGGTCGGGGGTGAACGGCCCGGTGCTGTCGACGTGCTTGAAGTACTCGGCCGACTTCTCGAGGTACGCCTTGACCTCGGCCCCGGTGAAGGTGATGCCAACCAGGGTGTTGTCGTAGATGTAGAGACCCGCAACATCGCGCACGCTCACGTCACCAGCCGGGATGTTGGCGTCCTTGTAGAACGGCGCGGCGATCGAGAGGATCGGCAGGGCAGCCGCCGAAGTGCCGGCGATCGCCGTGCGCACCGCCTCGGACTGCACCCGGTTGATGAAGTCCAGCGCCGCAGTGTCCTCGTAGCGGGCCGTGGAACACGACATCGCTGTCGTGCAGGTTCCGATGACGCCGTTGACATACGTCACGACCGTGGCATGGTCCGCCGTCAACAACGCCTTGACATGGGGATCCTCGGCGACCTCGTTGCTGTTGAGCACGCTGGACCCGACGCCCTGCACCTCCCAGCGGCCCTTCACCTTGACCAGCGACAGCTCGATCAGGGACAGCCGCATGCCCCAGCGCAGCGGTTCGGTCAGCACGACCTCGCGCCCGGTGGACTCGTTGACGACCCGCCGCTCCGGAATCTCCTGGTGCGCGTGGCCGACCAGAACCGCGTCGATACCTGGAACCTGTTGCGCCACCAGGGTCGCGGCGTTCTCGGGGTAGGGCAGCGCGTCGCCATACGACGACGATGTGGTGGCCCCCGAGTGCGCGGCCACGATCACGACATCCACTCCGGCGGCACGCATCCGGGGCACCCAGATCTTGGCCTGTTCGACCAGGCCCGGGAACGTCATCTTGCCCTCGACGTTGGCCTTGTCCCAGATCGCGATGCCGGGGTTGGTCAGGCCGAGGATGCCCACCCTGATCGGGCGCTCCCCCTTCACCTTGACGGTCTTGATGACATACGGCGCGAAGGCCGGCAGCCCTGTGTGGGCGTCCAGCGCGTTGGCGCCGAGCAGCGGGAAGTCGAGCTGGTCGGCGAAGGTCCGCAGCAACGGGATCCCGTAGTTGAACTCGTGGTTGCCCAGGGCCGCGGCGTCGTAGCCGATGTGGTTCATGGCCGCCGCCATCGGGTGGACATTTCCGTTGGCGATCGGAGCGATGCGCGCGAAGTAGTAGGCCAGTGGCGTCCCCTGGATGGTGTCGCCAGCGTCGATCATCAGCGTGTTCTCCCGCCCGCGCTGCAGGCGGACCGCCTCGACGAGCGTGGCCACCTTGGCCAGACCGATGTCGTTCTTGGCCTTGTCGTCATACTCGATGTTCTTGAAGTAGTCCCAGTTGAACACGCAGCCATGCAGGTCTGTCGTGCCCATGATCGTCAGCGTGACCGGCGCACCCGGACGATGGGGGGGCCGGCGCTTGGACGCCTCGGCAGGGCTCATGCCGGCTGCCGTCAGCACACCGGCTGCCGCGACGCTGGTCAGCACGGTTCGGCGGGTGATCGGTGTTGTCACGTGCACTCCTAGGTTGACGGCCCGCGTGGGGCGTTTTAGTCCAAATGTCGGATCTGTAACGACAGGCTACTCACCACCCGTTGCCGGGGTACTAGCGTTCAGCCTGAAGCCACCTCAACCCAGAAACGAGAGTCGGATGACCAGCGACAGCGTGACCGAGGAGGGTCTGACCGAGCTTGGCATGGTGGAGCACGGTCTGGCCCAGCATCATGGTCACAGGCCGACCGAGATCACGTATGCGGAGCAGTTCTACCCCGCGCGCCCGAGGCACCTCCGGCCCAAGGCGCGCCTTCGCGGCGGGCAGGTCAGTCCGGCTGAACAGCTCGGTGAGCCGGTTGGCTCCAACCCTGCATACGTTGAGTGGCTGCGGCAGCAGTCGATGCTGCACGACGCCAACGCCATCGCCGGGCAGTTCTCGGGTCAGGGAAGCATGTTCCAGAACCCCTTCGCCAACCCTGACCCACGGGCTGCCATCGAGACAGCGTCGGTCTGGTTCACGGCATACCCCATCTCGGTCATGGGTCGACCAGGGTGCTCATTCCTTGCGACGCTTGGCGACCTGGAGCTGTGGGAAACGTTCCAGCGCATAGGAATCCAGGGGCTTCACACCGGTCCGGTCAAACGAGCAGGCGGTATCCGCGGGTGGTCACCGACGCCGAGCGTCGATGGACACTTCGACCGCATCAGCACCCAGATCGACCCTGCGTTCGGCACCGAGGCCGAGTTCCGGACCATGTGCGAGGTGGCGGGTGAACACGGCGGCACCGTCATCGACGACATCGTGCCGGGCCATACCGGCAAGGGCGCCGACTTCCGGCTGGCCGAGATGAAGGTGGCTGACTATCCCGGCATCTACCACATGGTCGAGATCGAGCCGGCCGACTGGAGGCTCCTGCCAGAGGTCCCCCCAGGCCGGGACGCGACCAACATCGACCTCGATACCGAGGACGAGCTGGACAAGAGCGGCTACATCATCGGCAAGCTGAAACGCGTGATCTTCCACCAGCCAGGGGTGAAGGAGACGAACTGGAGCGCCACCGCGCCGGTGGTCGGTCCCGACGGCGTGGAGCGCCGATGGGTGTACCTGCATTATTTCAAGATGGGGCAGCCGTCGATCAACTGGCTCGATCCGACATTCGCCGGCATGCGCATGGTGATCGGGGACGCGCTGCACTCACTCAGCGACCTCGGGTCGGGCGCCCTGCGCCTCGACGCCAACGGCTTCCTGGGCGTGGAGAAGAGCGTTCTCGGACTGCCTGCCTGGTCCGAGGGCCACCCCCTCTCGGACGCGGCGAACCAGCTGATCGCCAGCATGGTCCGCAAGGTCGGCTGCTTCACCTTCCAGGAGCTGAACCTGACGATCGACGACATCAAGGTCACCTCGGAGGCAGGCGCCGACCTGTCCTACGACTTCATCAACCGTCCCGCCTATCAGCATGCCCTGGCGATGGCAGACGCCGAGTTCCTGCGGCTCACGCTGAACGAGTCCCTCACGCTCGGGGTCGACCCTGTCCAGCTGGTGCATGCCTTGCAGAACCACGACGAGCTGACCTACGAGCTGGTCCACTTCACGACATTGCACCAGCATGACCTGTACTCGTACCACGGGGAGGAGATCAAGGGCGGAGATCTCGCGGACACGATTCGTCAGGACCTCTGCGACCGACTCACCGGTGAGTCCGCGCCGTACAACCAGATCTTCTCCACCAACGGAATCGCCTCGACGACGGGCACGGTGATCGCTGCTGCTCTCGGGTACACGAGGATCGACGACCTCACCGATGAGCAGATATGCAAGATCAGGCAGGCACACCTTCTGCTGGTCATGTTCAATGCCCTGCAACCGGGCGTCTTCTCGTTGTCCGGCTGGGACCTGCTCGGCATGCTGACCATCGACCCGCAGGAGATCACCTCACTCCTGGCGACGGGCGACACCCGATGGATCAACCGATCCGCCTATGACCTCATGGGATTCCAACCGGTGACGGCCACCTCGGCGTCGGGGATGCCCAAGGCGGTCAGCATGTATGGGCCTCTCCCCCAACAGCTCAAGGACCCGAGCTCGTTCGTCTCTCAGCTTCAACACGTCCTTGAGCTGCGCAAGCGCTACGGCATTGCCACGAGCAGACAGATCGACGTGCCGGACGTGTCGAACAAGGCGATGCTCGTGATGGTTCACGCGCTCACCCATCCCGGCCAGCATCAGGTCACCGTCCTGAACTTCTCGGCAGACCCGATCGTGGGAACCATCAGCTCGGCGCATCTGGCTCCAGATTCATCGGTTCTCGACATGTTCACGGATGTGGTCATCGGTGAGGTGGACGACCTGCACAGCTTCCATATCACTCTTGAAGGACACCAGGGCAAGTCGCTGCTGGTTGAGGAGGCAGCGGCGTCGTTCGCAGAGGACGACACGACACCCGACTCATCGAGGTGAGACCCGGCGGCGATACGAATATGGCGCGGGGAGTGACGGCAGCTAGCCTCTTGCCCATGGACCAGTCGACCGACACAAACGCAGCCATCTGGAAATCTGAGGACGCCGTCCAGAACTGGACGGAGGGCGCGGACGAGCGTGAGCGAAAGCGCGCGGCACACTGGCGGTTCATGGGTGAGCTCCTCCCCTTCGGCGAGCAGGACGCCTTCGCGTTCCTGGATCTGGGAGCAGGCACCGGGGCCGCGGCGGGTGAGATCCTCAGTCAGTATCCAAGGAGCACCGCCATCCTCGCCGACTTCTCACCGCTGATGATGGGTGCAGGCGATCAAGCGATGCAGCCGTTCGCGGGGCGCTTCCAGTACGTCGAGTTCGACATGTCGACGGGCGACTGGCCCGCGGCGATACCGACCACGCTCGACGCGGTGGTGACCTCGATGTGCATCCACCACATGACCGATCACCGCAAGCAGGGTCTGTTCGCCGAGATCTTGGAGCACCTCGCGCCGGGGGGCTGGTACCTCAACTACGACCCGGTGACCTCCGCGGATCCCGTGGTTGAAGCCACCTGGGAGCGAGTGAACGATCGCCATGACCCCGAGCTGGCGAGCAAGCGCCTCCATCGCACGGCCCAGGAACAGTCCCGGTACGAGAATCACGTCCGCTTCATGATCCCCCTTGAACAACAGATGGGCTATCTGCGGTCCGCTGGTTTCCAAGGGATCGACGTCTACTGGAAGCAGCTGGAGAACGTGATCTACGGAGGCTACAAACCGGCCTGAGATCCCTGACCCAAGGTCGTTGGGATGGTTTCACGCCCGGTTGAGTAATTGCGTTAGGGTGTGCCCTATACCCCGTGGGGTATTTTTCTGACCGACCAGGAAGGCACAGGCCATGACGACCGCGCGCCCATGAGCTCCAGTGCCCCGCGCGCGTTCGCAAAAAGGGCCTCATGATCGGGACGGCCGTGACGCTGGCGGCGGCGTTCGCCGGCGGCGTGGTGTCGTTCGCCTCCCCGTGCGTGCTTCCAATCGTGCCCGCGTACCTTTCGGTGGTCACTGGTGTCAGTGGGCCGGACATCGCCGCTGGCGGACGTTCCCACCTGCGCCGGGTGCTCGCCACCGCGCTCGGGTTCATCGCCGGGTTCACCGTGGTCTTCGTCCTCCTGGGCCTTTCGGTCACCGCGGTCGGACAGGCGCTGGCCGTGAACAGGGTGCTGCTGACGCGAATCTCCGGACTCGTAGTGCTCGCTATGGCTCTGTTCCTGCTTGCTTCACTGGTCCTGCGAGCGCCTTGGCTGTACCAAGAGGCCCGGTGGCGTCCCGCCCTGGGCCGGTTCGGTCCGTTCGCCGCTCCGATCGCCGGCATCGCATTCGGATTCGGGTGGACGCCGTGCATCGGCCCTGTGCTGACCAGCGTGCTGGCGTTGGCGGCCACGACCGGGCAGAGCGGACGTGGCGCACTGACCTTGCTCGCCTACTCCGCTGGCCTGGGTGTGCCGTTCCTGGCGTCTGCCCTGGTCATGGACCGCCTGACCGGGGTATTCGGCTTCGCCAAGCGCCACTTCATGGCCGCCACGATCACCTCGGCCGCCACGATGGCCTTCTTCGGCACCCTGCTCGCCCTCAACCGGATGCAGCAGGTGACCACGGCGGCCCAGCAGGTCCTGTCAGCTATCGGCCTCGGCGGCCTCCTGAGTCTCGGCTAGGAAAGAAGGAACAACCCATGGCACCCACCCAACCCACGCGCCCCACCTCTTCTGAGCAGGCAACGCGTCCCCTGCGCCCGGCCAGGGTGAGCGCCCGCGCGGTCGTCGAGGCCAAGGCTGCTCGCCGCCGCCGCGCCACGATCGCCTCGGTGGTCGGCGCGGCAGTGCTCGTCCTGGGCACCGTGGGTGCCCTTGCTTTCGGACCGGGCACCGATGCGAGCACCAGCGCGGCTGGACTCAGCTCAAGCAAGGACGCCTTCGTGCTGCCGGGACTGCTCGACGACGGGCGGGTCAGCCTGGCAGCCCACGCCGGCAAGCCGGTGATCGTGAACTTCTTCGCGTCCTGGTGTGTCTACTGCAACGAGGAGCTGCCCGGATTCGTCCAGGTGGCGGGAGCGACCCGTGGAAAGGTCGACTTCGTCGGGATCGACACCTCTGACCCTGGTGACGGGGCCGCGATGGCCCGACGCTTCGACCTCGCCGGCGCCGGGTTCGCCCTGGCCCGCGACATCGGCAGCGCGCCCGGCTCGGAGCTGTGGTCCCGCTTCGGCGGTCAGGGTCTGCCTGTTACTGCGTTCTACGACGCCCAGGGTCGGCTCGCGGACTTCTCTGGGGGCATGCTCACCCAAGACCAGCTTTCCGAGCGCATCAAGACCATCTATGGCATCGACGTCAAAGCCGCCGATGCCTCCAAGCTCGCTGCACCAGTGATCCCGCTCATCCCACGCGGGGCCTACGAGCTGCTGAGCACCCACGCCCAGGACCCGTCCTTCGTCGCGCTGGACGTGCGCACGCCGGCCGAGTACAGCTCCGGGCACCTGCCCGGCGCGGTCAACACCGACTCCGGCGCCCCCGACTTCAGCAAGAAGCTGGAGTCGATGGACAAGGACAAGAGCTACTTCGTGTACTGCCAGACCGGAAACCGCAGCTCGACCGCCGCCGAGCTGATGCACAGCCTGGGATTCAAGCACGTCTACGACATCCAGGGCGGGATCACAGCCTGGCAGGGTCAGAACCTGCCAAGCACACGCTGACCGAGACTGCGACCCGGCAA
>JBDTMW010000126.1:0-7023 GCA_039934065.1 Actinomycetota bacterium
GTCTGGTCCCGGAGCTCATCGAGTTCTCTCAGCGCCGCAAGAACGAGATGGCGGCCTACTCCCTGCGGCACTATGGCGCGAGCTCGTGGCGGCTCAGCCCCTCGATGATCGTGCTGCATTTCACGGAGAGCGATACGGCATCGTCGGCACGCAACACCTTCGCGAACGACTCGCCGAACCTTGGGGAGCTGCCCGGCACGTGTGCTCATTTCATCGTGGCCAAGAACGGGGACGTCTGGCAGATTGTGCCGACGACCATCAGGTGCCGGCACACGATCGGCCTGAACGACAAGGCGATCGGCATCGAGATCGTCCAGCGCAGCTACGGAAACGGCGCACACTGGGCCGATCAGCAGATCCTCAACCGCCCGGCTCAGATCGGCTCGGTGCTGGCCCTGATCCGCACCCTGCAACGCCAGTACGGCATCAGCACGAGCAACGTCATCGGTCATGCCATGGCCAACCAGGCGCCCCAGTTCCGGGACCTCAAAGGGTGGCGCAACGACCACACCGACTGGCAGACCCAGGATGTCCTCGAGGTCCGTCGCCGACTGTCCGCAACCCGTTGAGACAACCGGGGTGATGCGGTCCACTACCCTTGCCGGAGCCCCGCTCGCGCGGGCGTTCCCCGGTTGGTCTGCTGGCAGGGCCCGCCTGACTTTGAATCAGGATTAGCGACGATGGTTCGATTCCATCCCGGGGAGCTGATTGAGCACCAGGCCGCGACCCAGGCCGGATAGGGCTTCCACGTGGGGCGGATTGTCTAGGCTCTCAGTCATTTGGCGTAGCAGACCTCATGCAATGCCCCGTGGCGGTCCCCCTCCAGCGACGACACAGTGGGAGGAGGACGCGGCGTCAGGAGGACTCCATGGCGAACAGACATTGCAAACGGCACCAGTGGCGTCTCTGGGAGACCGTGCTGAACGGCGCTCACATCAAGCTCCTTCGCTGCGCCACCTGTAGCCGCGAGGTCGTCACCTGGACGGATGTCTGAGGGCCTCGTCCCTGACATCGACGGTCAACCGCTCGAGCCGCGGGTAAGCCGGCCGCCTGACTCTGCTCCCGGGTGAACAAAGGGCACACGGCAGGTAGCATGAGGGCGGTATCGCGCCCCTGCACGCACCACGGCCCTCGTCTCGCGAGCCGAGATGCCCACAGTGCGCCTGGAAGCACCGACTCCGACCGTTCAGGAGCTCATTCGCGTGACTACGTCTGGCCCGGCCGCTGTCATCGTCCTCGCCGCAGGTGAGGGCACCCGGATGAAGTCGGCTACCCCCAAGGTCCTGCATGCGATCGGGGGGCGCACTCTGCTGGGTCACGCGATCGCCGCCGCCCGTGGCGTCGCTCCGCAGCATCTGGTCATCGTGGTCCGTCACGGACGTGACCTTGTCGCTACTCAGATCGCCGGCCTCGACGCCAAGGCGGTCATTGCCGACCAGGATGACGTCATGGGCACAGGGCGGGCCGCCGAGTGCGGACTCGATGCGCTGCCGGCGGACCTCGAGGGCACCGTGCTGGTGACCTCCGGTGACGTTCCCCTGCTCAGCGCCGAGACGCTACACGGGCTGTTCGAGGCGCACGCCGCCAGCCGGAGCGCCGCCACGGTGATCACCGCCACGTTGCCCGACCCCTACGGCTATGGACGCATCGTCCGGGCGGACGACGGGTCTGTGGCCGGCATCGTCGAGCAGAAGGACGCCACGGCCGAACAGCTGGAGATCACCGAGGTCAACTCCGGCCTCTATGCGTTCGACGCCCTGGTTCTGCGCAAGGCGCTGGCCCAGGTGGGCACGGACAACGCGCAGGGCGAGAAGTACCTCACCGACGTCCTGGGGATTGCCCGCGCTGAAGGCCTTCGAGTGAGCGCCCACCTGATCGAGGACGTGTGGCAGACCGAGGGCGTCAACGACCGGGTTCAGCTGGCGCGACTTGGTGCCGAGCTCAACCGTCGCATTGTCGAGCGCTGGATGCGGGCCGGGGTGACCGTGATCGACCCGGCCACCACGTGGATCGACACCGACGTCTCGCTCGGGCGCGACGTCACGATCCACCCCCAGACCCAGATCCACGGCTCGAGCACGATCGGTGACGACGTCGTCCTCGGACCCGACACCACCCTCACGGACGTCGAGGTCGGCAACGGTGCGTCCGTCATACGCACCCATGGGTTCTCGGCGGTCATCGGCGAGGGAGCGCTGGTCGGGCCCTTCTCCTATCTCCGTCCGGGCACCGTGCTCGGGGCGAAGGGCAAGATCGGCACCTTCGTCGAGACCAAGAACGCCCAGATCGGCGCCGGGTCCAAGGTGCCACACCTGACCTACGTCGGGGACGCCACGATCGGCGAGCACTCCAACATCGGGGCGTCGAGCGTCTTCGTCAACTACGACGGCGTCAACAAGTCACGCACCACCATCGGCAGCCACTGCAGGACCGGCTCGGACAACATGTTCGTCGCACCGGTGACGGTGGGCGATGGCGCTTACACCGGCGCCGGAACGGTGGTCCGCCAGGACGTCCCGCCTGGCGCGCTGGCCATCAACGTCGCGCCGCAGCGCAATCTGCTCGACTGGGTGCTGAAGAAGCGTCCGGGCACTGCTGCTGCCCACGCGGCCGCGGCCGCAGCCGAAGCTCATGAAGACGCACCACTGGTTCCTGAACACTCCATCACCGCCCCCGAAGGGAACCCCACCGCATGAGCGGCCTGAAGCGCACGACGGAAAAAACCCTGATGGTCTTCTCCGGCAGGGCCAACCCCCAGCTCGCCGAAGAGGTCGCCTACCAGCTCGGGACGAACCTGGTCCCGACCTCGGCCTTCGAGTTCGCCAACAGCGAGATGTACGTGCGGTACGAGGAGTCGGTTCGCGGCTCGGACGCCTTCGTGATCCAGAGCCACACCGCGCCGGTCAACGAGTGGATCATGGAGCACCTGCTCATGGTCGACGCCCTCAAGCGTGCCTCGGCCAAGCGCATCACCGTCGTCATGCCGTACTTCGGGTACTCGCGGCAGGACAAGAAGCATCGTGGCCGCGAGCCGATCTCGGCGCGCCTCATCGCGGACCTGTTCAAGACCGCCGGGGCTGACCGGCTGATGTCCGTGGACCTGCACGCTGACCAGATCCAGGGCTACTTCGACGGACCGGTCGACCACCTCGTGGCGCTGCCGATCCTGTCGAAGTACGTTCGCAAGAAGTACGGCAAGGAGCAGCTGGCCGTCGTCTCACCCGACGCCGGCCGGATCAAGGTGGCTGAGCAGTGGTCCAAGCGCCTCGGTGGCGCACCACTGGCGTTCATCCACAAGACCCGTGACATCACCAGGCCCAACGAGGTCGTGGCCAACAGGGTCGTCGGTGAGGTCAACGGCCGCACCTGCATCCTGGTCGACGACATGATCGACACCGCCGGAACGATCACCAAGGCGGCCGACGCCCTCATGGCAGCCGGTGCCAACGACGTCATCATCGCCGCCACGCATGCGATCCTGTCCGGCCCCGCCGTCGACCGGCTCAAGAACTGCAACGTCCGCGAGATCATCGTGACCAACACCTTGCCGATCCCACCCGAGCGTCACTTCGACAAGCTCACCGAGCTGTCGATCGCCCCGCTGCTCAGCCAGGCCATCCGTGAGGTCTTCGAGGATGGCTCGGTCACCAGCCTGTTCGACACACCCACCGATCCCTACTGACAGCGGGAGATTCGCGTATGCCGGGTGCCGCATCTGAGCGTCCCGTTCGTTTTGGTGTGGTCACGGAGCAGGCACCGCCGTGGGCCGCTGTCGTCGAGCAGTGGCAGGAGATCGAGGCCCTGGGCTTCGACTCGGCCTGGCTGACCGATCACTTCATGACCCACGACGAGGACTCCCCGATCTTCGAGGGTTGGACCGCCCTTGCCGGGCTCGCCATGGCCACCAGCCGGATGCGGATCGGGCTGATGGTCACGGGGAACACCTACCGTCACCCAGCGGTGCTGGCCAAACAGGCGGTTACCGTCGACCACATCTCGGGAGGTCGCCTTGAGCTCGGGCTCGGCGCCGGATGGTGGGAGCGTGAGCACGAGGCCTACGGCTTCGACTTCCCCGCGCCCGGCGAGCTGGTGGGGCGGTTCGCCGAGACCCTCGACCTGCTCGAGCACCTGCAGGCCGATCGCCGCACCGACTTCAGTGGTCGCTACTACTTCACCCGCGACACCCCCTTCGCGCCCAAGTCGATGCAGTCCCCCCGGCTGCCGGTGACCATCGGCTGCAAAGGTCCGAGGATGCTCGCCCTCACCGCCGCCCACGCGGACGCCTGGAACACCCGGGGCCCGGTCGAGATGGTTGCCCCCCGCATGGCCGCGCTGGACGAGGCCTGCCGGAAGATTGGCCGTGACCCCGCCACGCTGGTCCGGTCGGTGTGGCCCTACGACGCATCCTTCGACTCGGTGGGTGCCATGGCCGGGTCGATCGCGGCCTACCGTGAGATCGGCTTCACCGAGATCATCCTCGACTGGCCGCAGGAGCCCCAGCGGCTTGACGTCTTGCGCGCGGCTTCGCGCGAGCTGTTCCCGGCGCTGCGACGCGGCTGACCGCTCGCCCCTCGCTCCGCGCATACGGCGCGGATTTCCGTATGCAGCGGCCGTTCGCCTACACTTCGCAGGTTGCCTCGGCGAGGGACGCTGCATGAATGAGGCTGGTGGTGTTCGAACCAGCTGATGCAGAGGTCCGTGATCGACGCGGTGGCGCCAGACGCCCCGATCCTTCAGGGTGGACAGCGCTCGCCACGCCGGTCACCGGTGTCGTGCCGCGTCCCGCGTCGAGGCCCACCGTAGTCACCGACAGGCCAGACATCAAGCAACGTAGGAGAGCCCCATGACCGACAACAAGCTCATCGCCGAGGCCCGGACCAAGTTCGGCAAGGGCGCCGCGCGCACCATTCGACGCGAGCACAAGATCCCCGCCGTCATGTACGGCCACGGCACCCAGCCGGTCCACATCACGTTGCCGGGCCACGAGACGATGATGGCGCTCAAGGTCGCCAACGTCCTGCTCACCATCGAGATCGACGGCAAGGACCAGCTGGCCTTGGCCAAGGACATCCAGCGCCACCCGATCAGGCCGATCATCGAGCATGTCGACCTCATCGTGGTGCGCAAGGGCGAGAAGGTCCACGTCGACGTGCCGGTCCATGTCGTGGGCGAGGCCTTCGTCGAGACTGTCGTCTCGCTCGAGAACAACACGGTGGAGCTGGCCGTCGAAGCCACGCATATTCCTGAGCGCCTCGACGTCTCCGTCGACGGTCTCAAGGCCGGCACCCAGATCCACGCGCGCGACCTGGTCCTGCCCAAGGGTGCCGAGCTGCTCACCGCTGGCGACGTGCTGGTTGTCAACATCACCCAGGCGATCACCGCCGAAGAGCTCGAGGCCGAGCTTGCTGCCGAGGTCGCGGCCAACCTGCCTGAAGAGGCCATCGTGGCTGCCGAAGCCGAGGCTCATGAAGTGTCGGCCGCTGACGAGGCGCCCGCAGCCGACGCCGACAAGGGCGACAAGGGCGACAAGGGCGACAAGGGCGAGAAGGCCTGAGCCATCTGCGGATGACCCGGTTCTGACATCGTCGGGACCGGGTCAACCAGCTTGTTCGCCGAACCGGATTGGACGCGATGACCCCCTGGCTGATCGTCGGACTGGGCAACCCCGGGCCGTCGTATGCCGGTCACCGGCACAACGTCGGTGCCATGGTGGTGGTCGAGCTGGCGGCCCGTGCCGGTGCCAGCCTGCGTTCGCACAAGGCCAGAGCGGTCGCGGCCGAGGTCCGGGTCGGCGTCCTGCCCGGTGGGGCGCCGGGGCCGCGTGCGGTCATCGCCACCCCGCTCAGCTACATGAACGAGTCCGGTGGGCCGGTCGCCGGGCTGATGTCGTTCTTCAAGACCCCGACCCCGAACCTCGTCGTGGTCCATGACGATCTGGACATCCCCTTCGCCGAGGTGCGGCTCAAGCTCGGCGGCGGCGAGGGCGGCCACAACGGCCTGCGCTCGATCACCAAGTCCGTTGGCACGCGTGACTATCTGCGCGTGCGCGTCGGTATCGGACGCCCGCCGGGGCGGATGGATGCCGCGGACTTCGTGTTGCACGACTTCTCCAGCTCCGAGCGCAGCGAGGTGGCCCTGCTGGTCAGCGATGCAGCCGACGCGCTCGAGTGCCTCGTCGCCGATGGTCTGGTTGCCGCCCAGCAGCAATGGCACTCGCGATAAACCGACAGGCACCGCTGACCTACGCTGGTGGCATACCCCTTTGCCGGCGCGATGGGGCGTTTGCGCTGTCGACCCATAGCCAGGAGCTTTGCCCGTCATGAGCCTCACCCCGCTGCTCGACGTTCTTGTCACAGACCCGATCGTGGGCGACCTCCTGCTGTCACAGACCGCGCCGGCCGGCGGGGGTGCCCCCAAGACCCTGGACATCGCCGTATCCGCGGGTGCTCGTGCGCCGCTGATCGCGGCACTCGCCGGTGCTCAGGACCCCAGCGTCCGCCGCCCGATCCTGGCGGTGACCGCCACCGGGCGGGAGGCCGAGGACCTGGTCGCGGCGCTGCGTTGTTTCATGCCGGCTGACGTCGTGGCCGACTTCCCGAGCTGGGAGACCCTGCCGCACGAACGGCTCAGCCCGCGGAGCGACACGGTGGGCCGAAGGCTGGCAGTGCTGCGCCGGCTCACCCACCCGGAGGCGACGGGGGCCGCGTACGGGCCCCTTGATGTTGTCGTCGCTCCGGTGCGAGCGCTGCTCCAGCCACTGGTCAAGGGGCTCGGTGAGCTGGTCCCCGTCGCCCTCAGGGCAGGCGACGAGATGCCGATGGGTGACGTGGTCGAGGCGCTCGCCGCCGCTGCCTACGTCCGGACCGACCTGGTTGAGCGCCGAGGTGAGTTTGCTGTGCGCGGAGGCATTCTCGACGTCTTCCCGCCCACGGAGGAGCACCCGGTCCGGATCGAGTTCTGGGGGGACGCGGTCGAGGAGATCCGCTGGTTCAAGGTCGCTGACCAGCGCAGCCTCGAGGTCGC
>JBDTMW010000127.1:0-6979 GCA_039934065.1 Actinomycetota bacterium
TCCAGGCGGGTGGCCAGGTCGGCGCGCGAGGCGTACTTTCCGCCGCCGTTGCCCAGCCAGGTGCCACTGTCGAACTGCAGGCCGCCGTAGTAGCCGTTGCCTGTGTTGATCGACCAGTTGCCACCAGACTCACACTGGGCGATCCGGTCCCACATCGCGGAGTTGGGCGCGGAGCCGGTCGCAGCCGGTCGGGCCTTGGTGCCGACAGCCAGGACGCGCGCCACGGGAGCGACGGTGACCCGCGAGCTCGTGACCGTGTGGCTCTCGAACTTTCCGTCAACCATCGTCACGAGGTAGGTGACGAACTTGGAGCCGGACACGCCCGCCTTCAGAGTCTTCGAGTCACCGGTGTACATGGTGGCGTCGTTCTGGCGCTTGGTCCCGAAGTCGACGACCTCTGTGGCGGTCACCGTCTTCTGGGTGATCCGGCCGACGGAGATCTTGAGGCCGCTCTTGATGACCGGAGTCGTCAGGGCCGGAGCGACACGATCCTTGGCACCCACGGTCACCTTGAGCTCGACGAGCACGTCGGCGACGGTGGCGCCTGTGCTCTTCGCACTGATCGTCCTGCCGTCGACTGCGACCGTGACGTCTTTGGGGGTCGTGACCGACATGACCAGCCCGGCGCGGCCCAGAGGCTGCGAACGCGAGACGGAGAGCTTGGCGGAGTCGGCCCGGATACCAAGCTCGGACAGGGCGCCGGCGACAGTGGTCGAGGTCGTCCAGTACTTCTTGGTCTGTCCATCGACGCTGACCGTCAAGAGGCGGCCGAAGCGTACGACGACCTTCTGTCCATCGCTCACTGGTGTGGACAAAGCAGGAGCGATGACGTCGTGGGGGCCGACCGAGATGTCCTGGTTGGCGAGCACATCGCTGACCTTGTTGCTGCCAAGGAGGTGAACCGAGGACGTCTTGCCGTCAACGGACAGGTTCACCGCCTTGTCGAGATAAGCGAAGCCGACGGTGCCTAGGGCAGCGACGGCGACAAGGGACACGACAACAGCGGCTTGGGTGACACGCCGAACGGGTAGAAAACGCACAATGCTCCAGAGCTAGCTCGACCCGGGCATCGCGGCTTGGACCGTCACGCACATATGGAAAAGGGGCGCGCGACCTAGTCGTGCACCCCTCGGTGCATGTCGTCCAAGGCTCATCGACCCCGGCCAACAGTCATCAACCATGACGGACAATCCGCCCAAAGGTCAAATTTTGGTAACGGCCAGCCCTGCATAAGGTAAATTTCAACGGGCTCCGATAAGGTTTCCGGCCTCATCAGACAGGCGCCTACCAGGAGCCGTAAACCCGGTCCGAGTTGGCCGCCAGCGCGGTGCACAACGCCGGCACGTCCACGTTCAGAACGTCGGCCATCGCCCTCACCGTCAACGGCACGAGGTACGGCGCATTGGTCGCCCCACGATGCGGCGCCGGGGTGAGGAACGGCGCATCGGTCTCGACGAGCAGGTTGTCCAACGGGGTGATCGAGAGCGCATTGCGCAGGTCCCTGGCGTTCTTGAAGGTAACGGTCCCCGAGAAGGACAGGATGTAGCCCAGCTCGACGCACCTGCGGGCCATGGCGATATCGCCGGAGAAGCAGTGCAGGACGGTCTGCTCGGGCGCCCCCTCCTCGGCCAGGATGCGAAGGACGTCCTCGTGAGCGTCGCGATCGTGGACCTGCAACACCTTGCCCGTTCGCTTGGCCAGGTCGATGTGCCAACGGAACGAGTCCTGCTGTGCCGCAACGCCTTCGGGGCCGGTGCGGAAGTAGTCCAACCCAGTTTCGCCGATGACCCGGACCCTGGGGTGGGCGGCCAGCGCCTCGATCTCGGCCCGGGCCGACTCGAGCTCGCCGACGGCGTGGAGCCGGGGCGCCTCGTTCGGGTGGAGGGCCACTCCGCCCAGCAGGGCGGCATAGCGGTCGATGACCTCGATGGTGAATTTCGCGCTCGGGACGTCGCAGCCGATCTGGATCATGCGGGGCACGCCGACAGCCGTCGCCTCGTCGATGACGGACTGGATCTCAGGAAGGTCGGCGTCGTCGCGCGAGATGTCGAGATGGGTGTGGTTGTCGACCACTGCAATGGGCAGGGGCTCGGGGGCTGGCGGCCGGCCAGGCCCGGGCCCGCTCACGCGGACTCGTCGCGACCGTCGTCCGGCCTGAGCCGAGCGAGCTCCTCATCGACCACCGACGGGTCGAGCTTGGTGAAGATCGGAATCGGCTTGAGGATCGAGGTGCCCACAGGGATCGGTCGTGACTCCCACCGCGGTGTCGTCGTGTAGTCACCGGTGATGATCGGGTAGGCCTGGCCACCGTCGAGGTCGTCGACCTCTTCCAGGCGCGGCATCGGGGCGATCTCGCCCTGGCCGCCCATCGCCGCATGAACCTCGTTGCAACTGTGCGGCAGGAAGGGGCTGAGCATCGTCGTACAGTCACTGACCGCCTGGGCGATCACGTGCAGGATCGTCCCGAGCCGCTCACGCTCGTCATCGGCCTTGAGCTTGAACGGCGCCTGGTCGGTCACGTACTTGTTGACGTCGGCCACCAGGCGCATGATCTCGCCGAGCGCCTGCTTCTGCCGGTGACGCTCGATCAGGGCGCCCACGGTGGCAAAGCCCTCGTTGACCGTCGCCAGGAGCACCTTGTCGTCGGCGTTCAGCTCGCCAGCGGCGGGGATCTGGCCAAAGCTGCGGTGGATCATCGTTGCCGTGCGGTTGACCAGGTTGCCCCAGCCGGCGACGAGCTCACCATTGGTCCTCTTGACGAACTCGGCCCAGGTGAAGTCACTGTCCTGGTTCTCCGGCCCGGCCGCCGCGATGAAATAACGCAGCGCGTCGGGCTGGTAGCGCTCGAGGAAGTCGTGGACGTAGATCACCACGCCGCGACTCGAGGAGAACTGCTTGCCCTCCATCGTGAGGAACTCGGAGCTGACCACCTCGGTCGGAAGCTGCAGCACGCCATACGGTCCGGGCTTGCCGCCCTTGTCACCCAGGCCGTCGTAGGCGAGCAGCTCGGCCGGCCAGATCTGGGAGTGGAAGGTGATGTTGTCCTTGCCCATGAAGTAGTAGGACAGTGCCTCGGGGTCGTTCCACCACTCGCGCCAGGCCTCGGGGTTGCCGGTCCGGCGGGCCCACTCGATGGACGCCGACAGGTAGCCGATGACGGCGTCGAACCAGACATACAACCGCTTGGGCTGGTCACGCCACCCGTCCAGCGGGATCGGGATGCCCCAGTCGATGTCGCGGGTCATCGCGCGCGGCCGGATGTCCGCCAGGATGTTCTGGCTGAACTTGATGACGTTGGGGCGCCAGGTGCCGGATGCCTCGCGATCGTCGAGCCAGTCGACCAACGCCTCGGCCAGCGCCGGCAGGTCAAGGAAGAAGTGCTGGGTCTCGATGAACGCTGGCGTCTCGCCATTGATCTTGCTGCGGGGATTCAACAGGTCTGTCGGCGCGAGCTGGTTGCCGCAGTTGTCGCACTGGTCGCCGCGGGCCTCGCCGTAGCCACAGATCGGGCAGGTGCCCTCGATGTAGCGGTCCGGCAGCGTCCGGCCGGTCGACGGGCTGATCGCGCCGTGCGTGGTCTGCTCGACCATGTAGCCGTTGTCGTGAACCGTTCTGAACATCTCCTGCACGACGGCGTAGTGGTTACGGGTCGTGGTGCGGGTGAACAGGTCATAGGACAGGCCGAGCGCGACGAACTCCTCCACGATGTGGCGGTTGTTCCGGTCCGCCAGCTCCTTGGCGCTGATCCCCTCCTGGTCGGCGGCCACCAGGATCGGGGTGCCGTGCTCGTCGGTGCCGCTCACCATCAGGACGTCATGGCCAGCCATCCGCATGTAACGGCTGAAGACGTCGGACGGCACGCCGAATCCGGCAATGTGGCCGATGTGGCGTGGGCCGTTTGCGTACGGCCAGGCGACTGCAGACAGAACCTTGCTCATGCCCCAGAGCCTAAGGGTCTGGCATGACGCCCGTTTTCACCGTGGGAGGATTGCGCAATGCCCGACGTCCGCGAGTCCCTTGCCGTTGCCGCAACCGCGGATGCCGTCTATGACCTGGTGGCCGACCTCCCCCGTATGGGCGAGTGGTCGCCGGAGTGCGAACGGGTCACGTGGCGCGGCGGGGCGACCGGCGCGGCGAAGGGCGCCCATTTCGTCGGTCACAACCGGGTGGGATCTTTCCGATGGATGACCCAGGGTGAGATCGTCACCGCCGAGAGCGGTCGGCACCTGGCTTTCGAGATCTTCTTCGGGCCGCTGAAAGTCGCTCGCTGGGAGTACTTCATCGTTCCCGATGACGCCGATCCCGGCTCCTGCACCATCGTTGAGGAGTGGACCGACCGGCGGCCGGGCTGGTATCGCGCAACGGCCGACATGGCGTTCGGCTCGCGGGCGCAGACCAACCAGCGCGGTATGGAGACAACCCTGGCCAATCTCAAGCTCGCTGCAGAAACCCGGGCGAGCAGCTGACGTCTGCTCCGCCTGGGTCGCACCTGACTGGTGCGGTCAGGTTGTGTAGCTGGAGTTCAGTCGCACATAGCCTTCGGTGAGGTCGCACCCGAACACGGTCCAGGCCCCGTCGGCGATGCCGAGCTCGACCCCGATGCAGACCTCATCCGAGCGCAGATGGGACACCACTGCCTCCAGCGCACCGCTGTCCGGCTCGTGGGGGTAGACCTCGGTCCCGCCAAAGGCGATGCGCACCCGGTCGGCCTCGATGTCGAGGTCGTCATGGCACTTGCCGATCGCCATCGTGACCCGCCCCCAGTTCGGGTCACTGCCGTGCACCATGGTCTTGACCAGCGGCGAGTTGACGATCGACTTGCCCACCCGCTTGGCCTGCGAGTCGTCCCGTGCCCCGCCCACCTCGACGACGATCAGCCGGCCAGCGCCCTCGCCGTCGGACGCGATGTCCCGGACCAGGCCGAGACACACCTGGAACAGCGCCTCCTCGAACGCCCCGGCGTCAACGGGGCCGGCGAGCCCGTTGGCGAAGATCGCTGCCGTGTCGCTGGTCGAGGTATCGGTGTCGATGCTTACCGAGTTGAACGTCCGTTCCACCACGGCTCGGAATGTCTTGTCCAGCTGTTCAGGGCTCATCGCGGCATCGGTGCACAGGAACGCCAGCATGGTCGCCATGTCAGGCTCGATCATCCCGACGCCTTTGGCGATGCCCACGATTCGGGCGTCGCCCACGTGAGCGGTGTGCAGCTTTGGGTGCGTGTCTGTGGTCATGATCGCCCTGGCCGCCGCCGCGAAGTCGGACTCTGCGCTGGGCCACTCCACGCCGTCGAGATACGTACGCAGGGCGGGCATCGGGTAGCGGCGACCGATGACACCGGTCGAGGCGATCAGCAGCTCCTCCGCCGGTAGTCCGACGATCGAGGCCACTCGGTCGCGAACCTCCACGGCGTCTGCGGTCCCGGCCGCCCCGGTCGCCACGTTGGCGTTGCGCGCCAGGACCACGACCCCGCGGGCGTTCTTGCCTCGGGAGGCCTGACGGCTCAGCTCAATGCTCGGGCCGGCGAACCGGGAACGGGTGAAGACCGCCGATGACATCGCCGGCCCTTCGGAGACGATGATCGCCACGTCGTCGCGGCCGTCGTCCAGAAGACCCGCGTGGCCGGTGTGGACCAGGAAGCCTCTGGGCCAAGACGTTGAAGCCACGGGACTCTCCGCTCATCGGGTTCCGGGATTCCGATCCGGCGCGTTTGCGCGGGCGAACTTGAGAATAGACGGACCCGCGCCCTCCCTGCCGAGCGCGGGTCCGTCGTACTCATGCCAGTGGGTCAGCGCCTACTGCCCGCCTCAACGGCACGGGGGTCGTTGAGCTCCTTGTCGATATCGATGTCGGCCAGCTCGTCTTCCCAGGCGCCACCACCGTGGTCATCGCCGTCCGCGAACGCCGCCTCGTCGAACGGGAGCGCTCCGCTGAGCACCCGATCGGCGCGGTCCTTGTCGAACTCACCGGTCCACTTGCCGACCAGCACGGTCGCGACCGCGTTGCCCGTGAAGTTCGTCACCGCGCGCGCCTCACTCATCATCCGGTCGATCCCGACGATCAGGCCTACGCCGTCCAGCAGGTCAGGGCGCGCCGACTGCAGCCCCGCGGCCAGTGTGGCCAGGCCGGCGCCGCTGACCCCTGCTGCGCCCTTTGACGCAATGATCATGAACACCAGTAAGGCGACCTGCTCACCGATCTGAAGCGGCTTGCCCATTGCCTCGGCGACGAACAGCGACGCCATGGTCAGGTAGATCGCCGTGCCGTCGAGGTTGAACGAGTAGCCGGTCGGCACGACGATGCTGACGACCGGGCGCGCGACGCCGAGATGCTCCATCTTGCCCATCAGCCGGGGCAGCGCGGTCTCGGACGACGACGTCGAGACGATGAGCAGGTACTCCTTGCCGAGGTACTTCAGCAGCCGGAAGATCGAGATCCCGCTGACGAGCCGCAGGATCGTGCCGAGCACCACGACGACGAACAAGAAACAGGTCGCGTAGAACCCGAACATGACCTTGCCGAGGCTGATCAGGGCATCCATGCCGGTCGAGCCGACGACTGCCGCCATCGCGCCGAAGGCACCGATCGGTGCCACCCACATGATCATCGCGAGGATCTTGAATACCAGCTTCTGGATGTGCCCGATGCCGCGTAGCACCGGCACGCCCTTCTCACCCATCGACTGCAGGGCGAAACCGACGAGCAGCCCCACGACCAGCGCCTGGATGACCTTGCCCGAAGTCAGTGATGAGACCAGCGTGTCCGGGATCAGCCCGAGCACGAACTCGGTCGGCGTCTCTGCCGCACCCTTTGACTGGGCCTGTCCGGTCTTGGCCAGCGAGGCGGTCATATGAAGGCCTGAGCCGGGCTTGACGATGTTGCCGACCACGAGGCCGATCGCGAGTGCAGTGGTTGACATCAAGGTGAAGTAGCCCAGGGCCAGGCCGCCGACCTTGCCGACGCTGGCGGCCTTGCGGACCGA
>JBDTMW010000128.1:0-6964 GCA_039934065.1 Actinomycetota bacterium
GAGGCGCAGGCCGTGATGAAGGACCTGCACGAGATGCCGGCCAAGATCCAGACCGTCCTTGATGACCTGGACCGGGTCCGCGAGGTCGCCCGGTTCATGGCCGACACGAGGTCGGTGCTGTTCCTGGGCCGTCACGTGGGCTACCCGGTGGCCCTCGAGGGCGCTCTCAAGCTCAAGGAGCTGGCCTACATCCATGCCGAGGGCTTCGCTGCGGGTGAGCTCAAGCACGGGCCCATCGCGCTGATCGAGGCCGGGCAGCCCGTGTTCGTGATCGTCCCCTCGCCCAGCAGCGAGCACGGACTGCACGGCAAGGTGGTCTCCAACATCCAGGAGATCCGGGCTCGCGGAGCTCGGACGATCGTGATCGCCGAAGAGGGCGACGAGGATGTCGTGCCCTTTGCGGACGTGATCATCCGGGTCCCTGCGACGCCGCCTCTGCTGGCGCCCTTGGTGACGACCGTCCCCCTTCAGGTGTTCGCCTGTGAGCTGGCCGCGGCCAAGGGTCTCGACGTCGACCAGCCGCGCAACCTCGCCAAGTCCGTCACCGTCGAATGAGCGGGGTGACCGGATGACGCTGGTGTCGTCATGATCATCGGGCTTGGCATCGACGTCGTGGACGTTGCGCGTTTCGGTCAGGTGCTCGAACGCACACCACGCCTGCTCGAACGGCTGTTCACCGACTCCGAACGATCCTTGGGGCTCAACTCGCTTGCTGCCAGGTTCGCGGCCAAGGAAGCGCTGGCAAAGGCGTTGGGCGCGCCGGCCGGAATGCACTGGACCCACGTCTGCGTGGTGAGCGATGACGACGGCCAACCACACCTCAAGGTCTGGGGCACCGTTGAGGCGCGTGCGGCGGTTCTGGGTGTCCACGAGCTGCACGTCTCGCTCTCCCACGACGCCGGGATCGCCTCGGCTGTTGTGATAGCGGAAGGTTGAGGCGACCATGATCCGTGCCTATGCCGTACCCGCGGTTCGCGAGGCCGAGGCCGCTGCGATGGCTGGTCTGGGTGAGGGTGAGCTGATGTCTCGTGCTGCCTCGGCTCTGGCTGCCGTCGCGTCCGCCCGGCTGGGGTCCCCAGGGGGACGAAGGGTGGTCGCGCTGGTCGGCGCGGGCAACAACGGCGGAGATGCGCTGTATGCCGTGGCTCTCCTCGCGCGCGAGGGCGCAGCCGCAGTCGTGATCACCGTCGCTGAGTCGGTGCATGAGGGCGGGGTCCTGGCAGCCCGCGACGCTGGCGCCGTGGTGCTCAACACCGTTGGTGCGCTTGCAGATCCACCCTCCGAGGTCTCGGCGACGTTGGGCCGGGCCGAGCTGGTCATCGACGGCATTGTCGGGATCGGCGGACGCCCTGGGCTGTCACCGGAGATCGACGAGCTCTTGCGCGACGTGAGTGACACGGCATACGTCCTGGCGGTTGACCTGCCAAGCGGGGCAGACCCGAACGGAGAGGTGGCCGCGCGCGCCTGCGTCTTCGCCGACGAGACAGTGACGTTCATCGCGCCCAAGCCAGTCCACCTGCTGCCTGCCACCGAGCCTGCCGTCGGACGGCTGACGGTCGTGGACATTGGTGTGGAGATCGACGCGCCGCCGGTGGTCGAGCGGGTTACCCACGACGACATCGCACGGCTTTGGCCCCGGCCGGGCCCCGGAGACGACAAGTACAGCCGTGGTGTGCTTGGGGTCGTCGCCGGGGGCGAGAACTACACGGGGGCAGCGGTGCTGGCCGTCACCGCTGCGGTCTGTTCCGGTGCAGGGATGGTGCGCTACGTCGGACCATCCCTGCCGACCCTGCTGGTCCGCCACCAGGTGCCAGAGGCCGTGATCGGCTCTGGTCAGGTCCAGGCATGGCTTCTCGGGCCTGGTGTTGACGTATCCGACGACTCGGGCGAGGGCAGCGTGCAACGCGCCGCCGCGCAGTCAGCCCTGGACTCCGGCCTGCCCTGCGTCGTCGACGCCGGGTGCCTCGACCTGATCGTCCAACCGCGTTCTACCCCAACCCTGCTCACGCCTCATGCGGGCGAGCTCGCCCGCATGTTGAGTCGACTCGGCGGATCGGTGGACCGAGCTGCCGTCGTGAGTGCGCCAGTGGCGCACGCCCAGCATCTGGCCGACCTGACGAACAGCACGGTTCTGCTCAAGGGTGCGACGACGCTTGTGGTGTCGCCCACCTCATCGGGCCTGGCGGTGCGATCTCAGGCCGACGCGCCGTCCTGGCTGGCAACGGCCGGATCAGGAGACGTGCTGGCGGGGCTGGTGGGGACACTGCTTGCGGCAGGGCTGTCGCCGGCAGACTCGGGCAGCGTGGGCGCGCTCGTCCACGGACTGGCTGCCGGCGCTGCCAACCCCGGTGGCCCCGTGCGCGCACTGGCGGTCGCACATTCCATTCCAGGGGTGGTCGCCGGGCTGCTGGCTCGCGGGAATGCCCGGCCCTGAGAGACTTTCGAGATGACGCATGAGGTTCACGGGTCCGCAGACGGTGGTGCTGCCGGTCCTGACCATGCCGGCGGCAAGGCGCCAGCATGGGCAACCGTGGACCTGGGTGCCATCCGGCGCAACGTCGAGGTTCTTCGTGAGCATGCCGGATCGGCTGCGGTCATGGCTGTGGTCAAGGCTGACGCCTATGGACACGGGCTCATCGCCGTCGCTGATGCCGCCGTCGCCGGGGGCGCGTCGTGGCTCGGGGTCGCTCATCTGAGCGAGGCGATGACATTGCGGGACAGCGGATTTCATGTCCCGGTCCTGTCGTGGCTACACGTTCCCGGATCAGATTTTGGGGCCGCCATCGCTGCCGACGTCGACCTATCGGTGTCCGCGCTCTGGTGCCTGGCCGAGGTGGCTACCGCGGCACGGGCACTGGGGCGCACGGCCCGGATCCATCTGAAGGTCGACACCGGTCTCGGCCGCAACGGGGCCTTTGGCGATGACTGGCCGATCCTGCTCGATGCGGCTCGGAGCCTTGAGGCCGAGGGTGCGGTGCGGGTCGTCGGGGTGTGGTCCCATTTCGTATTTGCCGACGACCCGACCCACCCGACGGTCCGTGCGCAGCAGGAGCGATTCGGGCAGGCCGTGCATGACGCCGAGCTCGCCGGGTGCGACCTGGAGGTCCGGCACATCGCGAACTCCGCCGCCACGCTGACCAATTCAGGCGCAGCCTTCGATCTGGTTCGTCCAGGACTGGCCGTCTACGGTTTGTCGCCGGTTCCCTCGCTGGGTGGCCCGTCGTCGTTCGGACTCACGCCCGCGATGACTCTGAGCGCGGATCTCGCTGGCACCAAACGTATTCCGGCCGGCCAGGGCCTCAGCTACGGACACCAGTACGTCACGTCAAGGGACACGACGGTGGGTCTGGTGCCGCTTGGCTACGCCGACGGCATACCGCGCAATGCGACAAACGTGGGGCCAGTGAGCCTGGCCGGCGAACGGCATACAGTTTCCGGACGGGTCTGCATGGATCAGTTCATCGTCGATCTCGGGCCGCAGAACGAGGCTCAGGCGGGAGACACTGTGACGCTGTTCGGCACCGGCGAGTCGGGGGAGCCGACCGCGCAGGACTGGGCGGAGGCGACAGGGACGATCTCTTACGAGATTGTCACTCGCATCGGGGCGCGTGTGCCCCGGATACACGTCGGGGGACAGCAGTGATCGGGCAGAACCGCAAGACGCTCACCGGCCTGGGTATCGGGCTTGCGGCGGCTGCAGCGACCGCGTCGGTGAGTGTTGTCGCCGATCGGCTGGTCCGTGCACGCCAGACGGCCAGGGCGCTGGATTCCCTTGATACCTATGATGTTGAGGCCACCAGCACCGTCGTTGTCATGGCCACCGACGGTGTGCCCTTGCACGTCGAGATTGACGAACCCGACAGCCGACCGACCACGGCGCCAGACGGCGCGCCCGTGCCAACGGTGGTGTTCTGTCACGGCTACACGTTGAGCCTTCGCAGCTGGGTATTCCAGAGGCGGGCTCTGAAGGCCGCCGGTTACCGCGTGGTGCTCTGGGACCACCGCGGCCACGGTCAGTCGGGTGCGGGGTCCAGGGAGTCTTACGACGTCGACCAGCTCGGGCACGACCTGGGCGCGGTCATCAGCGCGGTCGTGCCACAGGGACCGTTGGTCCTGGTCGGACACTCAATGGGCGGAATGACGTTGATGGCTCTGGCGGTTCAACAGCCCGAGCTGATCAAGGAGCGCGTTCTGGGGGTGGCATTCGTTTCGACCAGCCCGGGGGGGCTGTCTGCGGTCTCGTGGGGCTTCGGCAACATGCTCGGCAGGGCGGTGCACCGAATGGGACCGGTCGCGGTCGGTCAGCTGGCAGGACGGCAGGGCCTGGTTAACGCGGCTCGCAGGGCTGGACGCGATGTCGAGGAGTTCCTGGTCGACCGTTACTCATTCGCATCGCCGGTGCCGCTGAGCATCGTGCGAATGACCGCCAACATGATCTTCGGGACCCGGATCGAGGTCATCTCCGAGTTCATGGAGACGTTCGACAAGCATGACAAGCGCGAGGCTCTCGAGACGTTCATCGGCGTGGAGGCGTTGGTGATCAACGGCGTTCAGGATCTGTTGACGCCCCCGCAGCACAGCGAGGAGATCGTTCGGCTCATCCCGGGCGCAGAACACGTCTTGGTCAACGACGCGGGCCACCTCATCATGCTCGAGCACGGCGACGTGGTCAGCGAGCAGCTGCTGGCACTGATCGCGCGCGCGCAACGTGCGGCGGCCGCCCACATCGACCTGCGTGACAAGCCTCGCGTTCGCCGACTGGTCACGGACCTGGCCAAGAGACGACGGGTGGAGAAGGCGGCCAAGGCGAGTCGCGAAAATGCCTCCTGAAACCGCCGACGCAGCTCATCCGTTGGGCCACGTGGTGCTGCGCAACGTCGAGGACACCCACGCCTGGGGGGTCAGGCTCGGTGCCCTCCTCATGGCCGGGGACCTGCTGGTGCTGACAGGCAACCTGGGCGCCGGCAAGACGACGCTCACCCAGGGCATTGCCGAGGGCCTCGGCGTGCGAGGCCCGATCACCTCACCGACGTTCGTGATAGCCCGTGTTCACCCGTCCATCTGCGGCGGCCCCGACCTCGTTCACGTCGATGCCTACCGGCTGGGCGGGCTTGCGGAGCTCGAAGACCTGGACCTCGATTCCTCCCTCGACGCGGCCGTCACGGTGGTCGAATGGGGCCAAGGAGTCGCCGAACACCTCAGTGAGGACTATCTCGAAGTGACGTTGCGTGGGCTCGACAGCAGGATCGTGGACTTTGCCGGCCATGGTGCCCGGTGGACCGACCCGACAGCCGTGGCAGCACTCGATGCTCTCGTTTCGTTAGCCTGAGCCCGTGCTGCTGCTAGCGATCGACACCGCCACTTCCGCCATCACCGTCGCCCTTCACGACGGTCATGGCGTGCTGGCCGAGTCGACCACGCTGGACGCACGTGGCCATGGCGAGTACCTCGCGCCAGGGATCGCCGAGGTCCTGAAACGTGCTGGCCGTGTTCCGGCCGACGTCAGCGCCGTGGTCGTCGGCACGGGACCCGGCCCCTTCACGGGGCTTCGCGTCGGCTTGGTGACGGCTCGAACGTTGGCGTTTGCCCGCGGCATACCGGTGTTTGGGGTGTGCAGTCTGGACGCGATGGCTCATCAGGCGTGGCTGGAAGCTGCGGGGGGACTGGGCCAATCCTGTGTCGTGGCAACCGATGCGCGACGCAAGGAGGTTTATTGGGCCCGTTATGAGATCACGGGTGAGGGTGTGCGACGCGCAGGCGAGCCGTCGGTCGCAAAGGCAGCGTCGATCGCCGAGCAGGTGCGGGGTCTGCCCGCCATCGGAAGAGGTGCTGTCCTTTATGCCGACTCGTTCGGACCGCGGGTGGGACCTCTGGATGTCAGCGCCGGTGCCTTGGCCGATCTGGCGGCCAGGATGGTGGCGGCGGGAGTCAGGTTGCCTGAGCCAGTGCCGATGTATCTCCGTCGGCCTGATGCGACCCCTGCGCCACCGCGCAAGCCGTCAGTGACATGACGCCGACTGACATGGCGCCGACTCAGGTGACCTTGCGAGAGATGACGTGGCGTGACATCCCGGTTCTCGTCGAGCTCGAGCTGGAGCTCTTCGCCGGGGACGCATGGTCCGACCAGAGCTGGTGGGCAGAGCTGGCCGGCCGCCCCCGGCGCTCCTACGTCGTCGGCGAGCAGGGTGGCGCTCTGGCTGGCTACGCCGGCGTCGACCGCGGCGGTGAGATCGCTGACGTGATGACGATCGCCGTCGCGCCACCAGCACAGGGCAAGGGCTTGGGTGCCGTGCTGTTGGACTGGCTGATCAGTGAGGCCCGCCGTGGCGGAGCCGAGAGTCTTATGCTGGAAGTTCGGGCGGATAACGTTGCGGCACAAAGGCTCTACACCAAGGCGGGTTTCGCGATGACGAGCGTGCGGCGCAGGTACTTCCAGCCTTCCGATGTGGACGCGCAGATCATGAGGTTGACGCTATGACAGGCGGCCCCCTGGTTCTCGGCATTGAGACGTCCTGTGACGAGACCGGTGTCGGGATCGTCCGCGGCGAGACCCTGCTCGCGGATGCGGTCGCCAGCAGTGTCGAGGAGCACGCACGCTTCGGCGGCGTGGTGCCCGAGGTGGCCAGCCGAGCACACCTCGAGGCCATGGTTCCGACGATTGAGCGAGCATGTCTTGACGCAGGCATACGGCTCGATGATCTGGACGCGATCGCCGTCACCGCCGGCCCGGGGCTGGCTGGTGCGCTGTTGGTGGGCGTGGCCGCGGCCAAGGCGCTGGCGGTGGCCTTAGGCAAGCCGTTGTACGGGATCAACCATCTCGCCGCCCATGTCGCTGTGGATATCGTCGAGCATGGTCCGCTTCCTGAGCCGACCATGGCGCTGCTCGTCTCCGGTGGGCACTCCAGCCTTCTGCTCGTCCCGGATGTCACCCATGACGTGCGGTCTCTGGGGAGCACGATCGACG
>JBDTMW010000129.1:0-6958 GCA_039934065.1 Actinomycetota bacterium
GCGGTTTCGGAGCAACCGTTCGTTGTTGGCCTGCACGTGATCCGCGGCCACGGGCAGATGCACGACCCGCACCGGACCGAGCCTGGACTCGCCTGGGCTCGCAGCCGGACCCTCGGCGGAGACGATCGTGACGTCATACCCGGCTCGAGCGAGGGTCAGCGCCAGCTTCTTGGCCCGGGTGTCCCGGGGCACGGGCGCATGGCGGAAGAGCACGACGCGGGGGGCCGTGCGTTGCGCCGGACCGCTCGACTCAGCCACGCAAACCAACCCCTTCGGGCAGTGGATTCGGCAACGGATCGGGCGACGCCTGCGGCAGCGAGTCCGGAGGAGGATCCACCGGCGCGAGCACCGGCCGCGGATCCACCCGAGAAATCAGCAGCGCCACCGAGACGGCAAAAAAGGCGAGCCCGGGCATCGCGTAGCGGAAGGCGGTCGGCGAACCGGTGGCGACGTTATACAGGGCGATGCCCAGGAGCGCGCCCAGCAACAGGTGCGACTCGGCGCGGCGCCAGAAGATGACCATCGACAGGCCGCTGAGCATGACAAGGACGAGCAGCGGATGGTCCGACCCGGCGAAGTTGCCCACGTCGTGGAAGGCGATGTTCCAGGCGAGCTTGGGAGCGCCCAGCATCGCCCCGAACAGCGAGTGCGCCCCGGTGTTGGCCTGGAACTGGTTCACCTGGGCGAACTGGGAGAACGTCGGGAAAAGCCGGTTCTGCAGGAGCTGAATCGCCACGGATGTGACCGTGACCACCAGCGCCGGCACGCCCCACCCGTTCGGCCGGCGGCGCAACAGCACCGCCGCGAGCCAGGCGATGACGAAGGCCCCGGCCGGGACCAGCGTCGCCTGCCGGGTGAAGCCGGAGATGACGGTCAGGACGACCATCCACACCACCGGACCCCAGCCCCGGTGACGCTCGTACTGCCAGGCGGCCACCAGGATGAGGGCCCCCCACAGCGCGGACAACGAGTCGGTGAGCATTGCCGACCCGTAGAACACGATTCTCCAGCTGGACAGGATCAGGACGACCGTGGCAGCCCCAGCCACCCAGCCCCACCGGCGGACCAGCAGCCAGGTGAGGACGCCGGTCACTGCCACCATCGCCAGCCCGGGGACGACGGCCAGGCCCTCGATACCCCAGATCTTGACGAAGGGCACGGACAGCGCCGGCAGGACGACACGAGGCTGAACCAGGCCCCAGCCGAACATCCGCTCGATCGTCAGCTGAGGGGTCGACCAGCCCTGGCTGTGGCGCATCGCGATGACCTGACGGATCGCCTCCGGCTGGCTGCTCCCGCCGAACCACAGTGCCATGGCGGCGTAGTACGTGGAGTCCGGCGAGAAGAGCGGCTTGATCCTGACGATCGAGACGTAGTTGACCACGAAGGTGCTGGCGACCACGGTGCCGAGCAACCATGCGGATCGGGCCTGCGTCCAGTGATCGGCGAGGCGCTGGCGGACGCTCACCGTGATGACGTTGTCCTGGTCACGCGGTGCACCTCCGTCAGGATCAAAAGTAGCTGCACGGAAACCGCACGCGACCGGCCAACCCTAACCGGCGGGGTGTGGCACCCGCAAAAAGCCAGACCGGTCTCCCATCGCGATACGCCACCGGGTTGGCGGACGACGCTGGTCGGCGACGCTGGTCGGCGACGCTGGCCGGCGACATTGGTCGGCGGACCCCTGCTGCGCTAGCGTGAACGACTCACGCTCACGCCGACACCAGGGAGACGCCCGTGCCCGTAAAGGGCGCTCGACCGCACCTGCTCTACGTCGCCTGGGGCTTCCCGCCGTGCCGGTCTGGCGGCGTCTACCGTGCCATGGCGACAGCGAACGCCTTCGCGCGTGACGGGTGGGACGTGACGGTCCTGACCATCGAGCGCGACCTGTGGGAGCGCCGTACCGGTTCGGACCCGGCCCTGGAAGATCGGGTCGACCCGCGGATACAGGTTGAGCGGATCCCCTTCGACTGGCCTGTCCTCGAGGATGACCTGGCACGCTGGCCGGCGCTGCGGGCTCTCGCCCCCCGGGCATGGGTGAAAGCGCGAAACCTCCTGGACCAGCGGCCCTTCCCCGAGAAGGTCTACGGACCATGGCGCCGGCATCTGGAACGCGCGGCCGAACGGATCCACGCCGAGCATCCGGTGGACCTGGTGGTGGCCACGACCAACCCCCAGGTGGCGATGACGGCGGCACTGCATCTTGCCGAGCTGTACGACGTCCCGTACGTCGTCGACTATCGCGACGCCTGGTCGCTCGACGTCTTCTCCGGCCGACGGTTGCATGCCGAGGGCAGCCGGGTGCACACATGGGAACGCCGGGCTCTGGAGGGGGCCCAGGAGGTGTGGTTCGTGAACGAGCCCATCCGCCAGTGGCACCGCGAGGCGTATCCCGCTGCGGGCTCCCGGATGCAGGTGGTCGCCAACGGGTACGACGAGCCTGCCGCCGAGCCCAGCGCCCGACGCGCGGACGGTCCACTGCGCTTCACGTACGTCGGCACCATCTCGGGCAAGGTGCCGGTGCCCGAGCTGGTCGCCGGCTGGCAGCTCGCCCGTGAGCGGGAGCCCCTCCTGACCGACGCCGTCGCCGACCTCTATGGCTACCTGGGGTACTACGGCGCGGCACATCCCGAGCTTGCGGACGCCCTGTCGACCGGCGCCGAGGTCGGGGTGCGCTATCGGGGACCGGTGAGCAAGACCCTTGTCGGCGAGCTCTACGCGGAAAGCGACGCCCTGCTGCTGGTGCTCGGGACCGGCCGATACGTCACGTCCGGGAAGGTGTTCGAGTACCTCGCGACCGGCTTGCCGATCATCTCGGTGCACGACCCGATGAACGCCGCATCCGACGTGCTGAAGGGCTATCCGCTCTGGTTCCCGGCCGCCGACCTGTCGCCGGACGGCGTGGCCGCGGCGCTGCTGGCCGGCGCCCGGGTAGCGGCCACCCTGGGTCCGGCCGCACGCGCGGCCGGACGAGCGTTCGCGAAGCGGTACAGCCGTGAGCACCAGCTCCGGCCGCGGATCGCCGCCCTCCGTACCGCGGTCGGCGCGACGAGCGTTGGGGACGACGCGACCGACGGAGACGATACGGCCGATGCGACCAATGCGACCGACGCGACCGATGTGAACACGGCATGACGACCGGCCAGGGTTCGCGCGTGCTCGTGCTGGCGCTGGGGCGCGACCCGCTGCCCCACGCGGTGGCCGAAGCCGCCCTGGGTTGGGAGGCGGCGGGTGTGTCGCTGTCCGTTGTCACGCTCACGCCACGACAACGGCTCACCGCCACGGCGGAGCAGGTCAGACTGCTGGGTCGCCCGGCAGGACCTGAGGGCATCGACCCGTCGACCACCGGCACGCCCCGGTCGACGGTGCGCAAGGGCCTGCGCAAGCTGCACCTTGACCCGGTGCGCTGGGCCGCGGCAGTGCTGGCTCTCTCGTCACCGCGCGCGCGCCGCCTGTTGGCCGGGGCCGACGTGGTGTTGGCGGCGGACCCCGCTTCGGTCCCGCTCGGCTGGGTGCTCGCCCATCGCCGGGGCAAGGGCGTCGTATTCCGCACAGCCAAGGCAGCCAGCCGCGCGCTCAACCCCACTGGAACGCCCTAGCGCGAGGGCCCGGGCTCGGGCTCGGAGGGCTTAGCGCGTCCGTTCTGCCAGCGTCACAACGCGACCAGCCAGGTCGTCATACTCTGATGTCGCGGCACCCTGCTCGGCCGACCAACCGGCAGCCGCACGCATCCGGTCGGCCAGGAGCGGGCGATCGGCGGCCAGGTCACGCAGCAGCTGCCCCGTTGCCGCGGCGCCATCGACCACCCAGCCGGCACCAGCAGTGCTGACGAGCTCGACCACCCGTGGCAGCGGGCTCGTGACCACGGCCAGGCCACAGGCGAGGTACTCATAGACCTTGGTCGGCACAGCGGCCCTGAACGCCGGCGTGTCGGCCAGCAACGTCAACCCGACGTGGGCGCCGCGAGCAAGCTGCCAGGCCCGCTCAGGAGGCTGGCGGCCGTGCCAGCGAACGCGCCCCGCGACGTCAGGGCGGCTGAGTCTCTGCTCGAGCCAGGCCGCTTCGCCGGCCGGAGCTGAACCGACCAGGTCGAGCGCCCAGCCTGGCGCCAGAGCCACGGCCTCCACGGCGTCCCTGCCCCCGCGAGAACCGCGCAGGTCCCCGATGTAGATGGCACGCAAGGGCGAGTGCTCGTCGCCGGCCCCCGACACCTCCGGGAGCATGGTCAGATCCGGCAGGTTCCGGACGACCAGACGGTCGCGACACATCGTGGCAGCAGGAGGTACGTGATCATCGGCGACGACGGTCAGGTCGGCGTGGCCCGAGAGCCTGATCACTGCGCGGGTCAGCGCCCGGATGGCGGGGCCCATCGGCCAGCGCAACCAGGACCGGTCGGCGAGCAGGGACAGGTAGTCCTCGTGCACGTCAGAGACGAGCCGCTTGCGCAGCGCCCACGCGGCAACCAGCGCCGACGGCACGGTGTCCGGGTCGATCGTCAGGATGACGCGCCCAGATGAGCGAAACGGCCAGACGACCGCACGCCATGCCCTTTGGAACATGCCAGTCCGCCGGGCGGCTCGCACCGTCGCGTCCGCCGGGCCAGCCGATGGGTCACCCAGGCCCAGGACCTCGACGACCAGCCCGGCGCGGCGCAATGCCGCGACCTCGCGGTGCAGGCGCTCGGCGGCCACGTCGTGGCCGGTCGTGACAACGGAGACGTCCGGCCGTGTCGTGATGGGCACCGCCCCTCAGAAGTCTTCGAGCACCAACGCGTCGTCGCCGACATTGAGGAAGTTGGTGTAGGCGTCAATGATCTCGTCGGGCTTGCCCTGGCGGATCAGCTTGCCCTTGTGCAACCAGACCGCCTCGTCACACATCTCCTTGATGACGCCCAGGGCATGGCTGACCAGGAGCATCGTCCCTGCCTGGCCGACGACATCTGCCATCTTCGCCTGGGCCTTCTTCTTGAAGTGCGCATCACCAGCCGACAGCGCCTCGTCGATGAGGAGGATGTCAGGGTCCATGTGCACGGCCACGGCGAAGGCCAGACGGCTGAACATGCCCGAGGAGTAGGTCTTCATCGGCAGATCCATGAAGTCACCCAACTCGGCAAACGCCGTGATCTCCTCGTACTTGGCGGCGATCTCCTTGCGGGTCAGACCAGCCGCCAGGCCGCCGAGCACGACATTCTCCTTGCCCGACAACGCCGAGTTGAAGCCGACGCCCAGGGCGAGCAGCGTGCTGACCCGGCCGTAGACGTCGATCCGGCCGGTACTGGGCGCAAGGATGCCGGCCACAGTGCGCATGAGGGTGGACTTGCCCGCGCCGTTTGCGCCGATCACCCCCATCACCTGCCCCTGGTGGATGTCGAAGGTGACGTTGCGCAATGCGTGGATCTCACGCACCGTGCGGTTGTTACGGCCCAAGTTCACCAGCGTGTTCTTCAGGGTGGGGTTCCGCTGAAGGTTCGCGCGATAGGTGACGCTCACGTCGTGGATACGAATGGCGACTTCTTTAGAGGCGGACAGCGAACTCACGCTCCCTCGACATGAAGACCAGACCGCCCAAGAGGCACGCGAGGATCGCCCAGGCCGCACCGCCTAGCAACATGGCGGCCGAGGGCGCATGACCACCCAGCGCCTCGCCATACCCGCCGGAGAGGGGCAAGAGCGGATTGAACGCCATGTAGGGCTTCATCGCCTTGGGCAGGCTCTCCACGTAGTAGATCACCGGCGAGAGATACAGCCAGATCCGGATGAAGTACGGCAAGAAGCTTGCGACATCGCGGAAGTAGACCTGCAGGGTGCCGAACAACATGGCAAGCCCGAATCCGAAGACCAGGGCCTCGGCCACCATGGGGATGGCCCACAACATGTTGAGACCGACCGGGCGGTGGGCCAGGAAGTGAATCGGGATGTAGACCAGCAGGGTCGGCAGGTACCGGCGGAACGCCAGGTATGAGGACGACAGGGGAAGCAGCATCTTCGGGAAGGGGGTGTTCATGATCAGCGAGCCACCCGCGATCACCGAGTTGGCTCCCGACTGGATGATGGTCGCGACCAGGAAGAAGAGGAAGAGGCTTGAGGTGAGGTGGGCGAAGCTCTCCCAGGGGTAGTGGCTGATCTGACCCTGAGTCAGCTTTGGCAACAGGTCCGGGGGGATCTTGGGTCCCGTCGCGCTGTGCTGCAACACCGCGGTCAGGACGTAGTACACGCCGGCGAGCAGCAACGGGTTGAGCACCAGCCATACCTGGCCCAACGCGGTGTCCGTGTTGGCGGCGTGCATCTGGGTGCGCGCCAGCTCGAACGCGAAACCACGACGGCGCCGGACCTCGCGGAAGTACGGTCCCATGGGGGGAAGGCCGACTCGGTGCGGTTCGTACACGTGGTGTTCGCCGAGGTAGTCGTCCTCGGTCGAGATCGCCTTCTTCTTCACGAACCCTCTTCCACCTGATTAATAGGTCGGCCAAGGATAACCGCTCCTGACTGTGTGGCCCGCATCGCGGCGTAGGCGTCAAGCAGCACCCGGCCGTCCGTCTCCCATGAGAGCTGGCGCTCGGCCGCCCGCACCCGAGCCTGCAGCTCGTCATAGCGGCCCACGGCGCGCTCGATCGCATGCACCATGTCTGCGGCGTCACCGGGGCGATACAGCTCGCCGAGGTCATGCTCGCGCACCGCGCGGGCAAGCTCGCCGACGTCGGTGGCGACGACGGGAACCCCCGCCCGGACCGCGTGGAAGAGCTTGTTGGGCAGCGCGAGCCGGTGGTTCTCCCACTTGTCAGAGTGCGTCACCAGCGCCAGACCGGCGTCGGCGAGGACCGCGTCGACCTCGTCCGCCGGGAGGCTGGCCTCGATCCGGGTCCGACCCTTGTCGAAACGGGCCAGGAACTCGGCGTCGGTCGGGCCGATCAAGGTGATGGGGAGGTCGGTTGAGCGGCTCGCCGCCGCGATCACCTCAA
>JBDTMW010000130.1:0-6887 GCA_039934065.1 Actinomycetota bacterium
CAGTCCGAGGCGAACTCACCCACATGGCCCAGCTCGTACACGACCTCAACCCACCTGCCGGCGCCGTCCTGCTCCTGCTCACCGGCGGCGTACTGCGCGACCCGGACCGCCTGCACCGCCGCCGCCGCGTTGATCACCTGCTGCGCGCCGTCAACCTCGACGGCCAGGTCCACCCCCGCCAGGTTCCCAGCACCGGCCCGGGCGTCCGCGAAGGCCTCGCACGCCTCTCAATGTCAGCGTGAGAGCCAGCGAGAACTCATCGATCATGTGTTCGGGTATAGATCCACCGACCGACAACCACACCCCTTATCCACAACGAAAGACATTGCAGCAGAGGCGAATTCATCCCAGCACCACGCGAAGATCTACTAGTCCGACCGGAACCAACGATCTCCCAGTGTTCATGTCGCAATCTCGCTAGTGCTATACGTCGCAACGAGGCATGCTGGTCCACATGCACGATGACACTGAGGCCTGCAAGCGCGCTGTGCGCTCCAAGGACGCGCGTTTCGACGGTTGGTTCATCTGCGCTGTGGTGACCACTCGCATCTACTGTCGACCGAGCTGCCCCGCTCGGCCCCACATGAAGAACTTGCGCTTCTTTCCGAGCGCAGCCGCGGCGCAGCACGCCGGGTTCCGGGCCTGCAAGCGCTGCCGCCCCGATGCGAGCCCCGGATCGCCGGAGTGGAACGTCCGCTCGGACCTGATCGCACGGGCCATGCGACTCATCGGCGATGGTGTCGTCGACCGTGAGGGTGTGACCGGGCTGGCCAGCCGGCTCGGATACAGCGTCCGTCAGATCCAACGTGAGCTCACGGCTGAGGTCGGCGCTGGTCCGCTCGCTCTCGCCAGAGCGCAAAGGGCCCAAACCGCAAGGGTTCTCATCGAAACGAGTCCTCTGCCCATGAGCGATGTCGCCTTCGCGGCCGGGTTCGCCAGCATTCGTTCGTTCAACGACACGGTGCAAGAGGTCTTCGCCCTGTCGCCGACCGAGCTGCGCGCTGGTGCCGGGCGCAAGGCGAACAGGCAGGCCGCCGGAGGTGTTCCGGACTCGGCGGCTGCGGGCACGTTGTTGTTGCGGCTGCCATTCCGGAAGCCGTTCTGCCCGGACAACCTCTTTGGTCACCTGGCGGCGACCGCAGTGCCGGGGGTGGAGGAATGGCGTGCCGGCGCCTACCGGAGGACGATCCGTCTGACACATGGTCACGCCGTCGTTGCCCTCAGACCGACACCGGACCACGTGGCCTGCCAGATCTCGCTCACCGACCAGCGTGACCTTGCAAGTGCCATCAGCCGATGCCGGTGGATGCTCGATCTTGACGCCGATCCTGTTGCGGTCGACGCGGTGCTCTCCCAGGATCCGCTGATGGCCGGACTCGTTGCGAGCAGCCCGGGTCGACGCGTTCCTAGGACGGTGGACCCAGCCGAGTTTGCGATCAGAGCTGTTCTGGGGCAACAGGTTTCGACCGCAGCGGCCCGCACTCATGCCGGGCGACTTGTCCGTGTCTACGGCGAGCTGGTTTCCGACCCCCAGGGCGGTCTGACGCATCTCTTCCCCTCACCGCAGGTTCTGGCCTCCATGGATCCGGCCGACTTAGCCATGCCCCAGTCACGGCGGCGCACCTTGGCCGGCCTGGTCGACGCCTTGGCGCAGGGACGGCTCCACCTGGACCCGGGTGCCGACTGGCGTGAGGCGAGGGCACGGCTGAACGCGATGCACGGCTTCGGGCCCTGGACGGTCGAGAGCATAGCTATGCGATCCCTGGGTGATCCCGACGCGTTCCTTGCCGGTGACCTTGGCGTCAAGCTCGCCGCCGAACAGCTGGGGATGCCGACGGCCGCCAAGGTGCTCACCGACCATTCGCACCTCTGGCGCCCGTGGCGTTCGTACGCCGTGCAGTATCTCTGGGCCACCGGCGACCACCCGATCAACCACATGCCTGATGAGGAGGCAGCCTGATGCGCACCCATACCGTGATCGACAGCGTCGTCGGATTCTTGACCCTGGTCGCCGACGATGGCGCGATTGTGGGTCTCTACATGGACCTGCAGCGGCACCGTCCAGCCGACGCTGATCTCGGCGACCTGGATCCGCGCGGCCGGGAGGCAGAGCCCTTCAAGGCCGCTGCGGACCAGATCGACGCCTACTTCGCCGGCGTGCTCACCCGCTTCGACCTACCCCTGGCGCCTGCTGGGTCCGACTTCCAGAAACGCGTCTGGGCTGCGTTGCAGAAGATCCCATACGGGCAGACCGAGTCCTATGGCGAGCTGGCGGAAAGAGTCGGATCGCCCGGCGGCGCTCGTGCGGTGGGGCTGGCCAACGGGAAGAACCCGATCGGCATCATCATCCCGTGCCATCGGGTCGTCGGAGCAGACGGCAGCCTCACCGGCTATGGCGGAGGCCTCGACCGCAAGAAGCAGCTGCTCGACCTTGAGACACGGGTCGTCGGCGCAGTCCTCTTCTAGCGGCAAGCGGGCGGGAGAACGGGCGCGGCCGACCTCACCACGCGGGGTTGTCGACCACCGACTCGCGACGATCGGTCTGGAAGGACGGATCTGCTGGGTACCCTTGCCGGGTGAGTCAGCCGCCCAGCCCCGCCCTTCCCGAGACCGACCTGCCCGAGCAGATGCGGGTCCGCCGGAACAAGCGGGCCCGTCTGCTGGAAGAGGGCAGGGAACCGTATCCCGTCGGCGTGCCTCGCACGCACACACTCGCCGAGGTGCGTGCGGCATACGGGCACCTGGCGATCGCCGAGGAGACGCAGGACGTCGTGGGTGTGGTGGGGCGGGTGGTTTTCATCCGCAACACCGGAAAGCTCGCCTTCGCCACTTTGCAGGAAGGCGACGGCACTCGTCTGCAGGCCATGCTCAGCCTGGCGGAGGTCGGCGAGCAGTCGTTGGCAGCCTGGAAGGCCGACGTGGACCTTGGCGACTTCGCCTTCGTGCACGGTCGGGTGATCTCGAGCAAGCGCGGAGAGCTCTCAGTGCTGGCTGACGAGTGGACGATGGCGAGCAAGGCGCTGCGACCCCTTCCGACCATGCACAGTGAGCTGTCCGAGGAGGCGCGAGTCCGGCAGCGCTATGCGGACCTGATCGTGCGCCAGGAGGCTCGTGACATGGTTCGCCACCGTGCGGCCATCGTCCGGGCGGTGCGCGACACGCTGCACGATCGCGGGTACATCGAGATCGAGACGCCGGTTCTGCAGCTCGTGCATGGTGGCGCCACAGCCCGGCCCTTTCCGACACATCTCAATGCTTTCGACATCGACATGTCACTGCGCATTGCGCTGGAGCTGTATCTCAAACGTGCCGTTGTCGGTGGCGTGGAGAAGGTCTTCGAGATGGGCCGGATCTTCCGCAACGAGGGTGTCGACTCCAGCCACAGTCCAGAATTCACGATGCTGGAGGTCTATGAGGCTTTTGGCGACCAGCACACGATGGCTCACTTGATGCAAGAGATGATCCTTGCGGCGGCTGACGCATTTGGTACCCGCGTCATCGACACGCCTGCTGGCGAGATCCAGCTCGGTGGCGAATGGCGCTGGCTGCCGGTCTATCAGGGTCTTTCCGAGGCAATCGGCGAAGAGATCAATCCGGAGACCGACGTCAAGGCACTTCAGGCGATCGCGGCCCGGCGAAATGTACTGGTAAGTCCAGAGTGGGCGGCCGAAAAGCTCGTGGTCGAGCTCTTCGGGGAGATTGTCGAGCCGACCCTGATACAGCCTACGTTCGTCTGCGACTTTCCGCCGTCTGCGCAGCCGCTTGCTCGCCCGCATCGCAAGGATCCCAGGCTTATCGAGGCGTGGGACCTCATCATTGGTGGTATAGAACGCGGTACGGCCTTCTCCGAGCTGATCGACCCGGTGATCCAGCGCGACCGGCTCACCGCCCAGTCCCTTCGGGCCGCTGCCGGAGATGTCGAGGCGATGCAGCTCGACGAGGACTTCCTGCGGGCGCTGGAGTACGGCGCGCCGCCCATGGGTGGCCTCGGACTCGGCATCGACCGGCTGGTCATGCTGTTCACCGGGGCCGGTATCCGTGAAACCATTCTGTTCCCGCTGCTGAAGCCGGAGTGAACATGAGCCTGCATTCCGTACTGATCGCGCTCGGGGCGCTGTTGCCGAGCGCGGGTGTCGCCTACTTGTTCTATGTGGTCGTCAAGGCAATGCTGGAAGGTGACCGTAACGAACGCCTGGCGCATTCCAAGTGGGAAGCCAGCCAAGTAATTTCGACACCTTCGACGGAACAGCCCAACAATACTGACCAAAAGGATTCCACCGCATAAGAATCTACGCGTATGGTTGGGAGCGTAATAGTCGACGAACCCTGTTCATCGACTGGCGACATTCCACATACGGGAGTTTTCATGGCACAGCGGGTCCAAGTTCTGTTGGTTGACGACATCGACGGAGCGGTAGCGGCTGAAACCGTGTCGTTCTCACTTGACGGTGTGTCCTACGAGATTGACCTGACCGCCGCTCATGCCAAGAAGCTGCGTGACGACCTGGCGACCTGGGTGGGCCACGCACGGCGCTCGGGCGGCCGTAAGAGCTCACGAAAGGCAGCTGTTGGTGGTGTGCGCAGGGGTGACCTGAGCGCGGTGCGCGAGTGGGCACGCAACAACGGCCATAAGGTCAGCGACCGCGGCCGGGTCTCCGCGGACGTTCTGGCTGCCTACGACAAGGCCAACGGCTGACCCAACGGATTTCAGTGGCTGCGTCTTCGGACGCAGCCACTGCTGCGTTGTCGGTCGTCAGAGGGCGAGCGCGAAGAGGTCCCCGTCGTTGGCCATCCGGGTGAGGACGTCGTCCATGTCCAGCTGGCTCAGGGAGTCCCGATGCTCGGCGCCATGTTCGATCTCGGCCCATGCTCTGGGGGCGGCCACAAGGGGAGCAGCCTTCCCGCGCAACGAGTACGGCGCGATCGTCGTCTTGGCGGCGGCGTTCTGGCTCCAGTCCAGCAGCACCTTGCCGGGTCGCAGTGACTTGGTCATCTTCCACAGCACCAGCTCGGGTCGCACTCTGGTCAGGTCCTGTGCGATCTCTCGGGCGACATCGCGGATCGTGTCCGAGTCCTGTTCGCCTGGCAACGCGGCGTACAGCTGCATTCCCTTGCTGCCACTGGTGACCGGAGCCGTGTTGAGCCCCACGCGCTCGAGCCGATCACGTACCAGCAGGGCCAGCTGGGCGCACTCGTGCAACCCGGCGGGGGCTCCCGGGTCAAGGTCGATCACCAACCGGTCGGGATTCCGGGGCTGGCCGTCGGCATCGAACCGCCATTGGGGAACATGGAGCTCCAGCGAGGCGAGGTTCACGAGGTAGGTGAGCGCGGCAGCGTTGTCTATGACGGGGTAGCGGATGACGTCGTTGCGGCCTTCCGAGCGCGAGCCGCTGGAGGGGATCGCGACAGACCGCAGCCACGACGGCGCCCCAGGCGGAAGGTTCTTCTCGAAGAAGGACGGCCCGTCCGTTCCGTGTGGCCAGCGGACACGTGTCACGGGCCGGGCGGCGAGATGGGGGAGCAGCAAGGGGGCGACTCTGGCGTAGTAGTTGAGCACTTCTCCCTTGGTGGTCTCGGTCGCGGGGTACATGACCTTGTCGAGGTTGCTCAGCTGGAGACGATGGCCGTCAACGAGCACGGCGGTCACGTCAACTTCCCTCTCTGGCACGCTAGCTCACCCCTGGTCGTGCAGATCGTCGAGAGACAGGTCAGGTCGCAGACCACGGTATGCCGGTTGCCTGAGTCTGCCCTGAGCAGACAGCTCCAGCGCTTGCACATCCGCCACGACCTCGGGACGAACCCATGTCGTCCCCAGCGCGTCAACGGTGGGGATCGTGTCGGCGAAAGGCGAGGACTCGGCCCTCAGGCCCCGTAGCGCAGCCAGTACCCGTTCCTGTTCTTTGCCAGCCAGACCGCTACCCACGCGACCCAGATAGAGAAGCCCCCGGGGAGTCGGCGTACCGACCAGCACAGCGCCCAGACGGTCAGCGGCCCCGGTTTGCGGCCGCCATCCGCCGATCACCACCGACATTGACATTCGATGGGCGAACTTGAGCCAGTCAGGACTTCGCCGCCCTGGGTTGTATGTGGATGAAAGTCGTTTGCTGACAACGCCTTCCAGTCCCTGCTCGAGTGTCGCTGCGCGCAGTGCGGCGCCGTCATCGTAGGTCGGCGGCACCTGAACGCCCGCAACGCCGAGTCCGATGCGCTCCAGAGCCGGTCGCCGCTCAGCCAGCGGACGGGAGGTCAGGTCGACGCCATACAGCCGCAGCAGGTCGAAGACCATGAAGGTGACCGGTGCCCTGGCTGCGAGCCGGCGTGCCTTTCTGGCGTCGCCGACGTGCATCCGCTCGGCCAGGGCGGAGAACGACGGGAGGCCACCCACCAGCGAGACGACCTCTCCATCGAGCAGCATGTCTTCGGGCATGCCCGGGCCGGCCAGGATGTCCAGCTCCGGGAAGCTCGTGGTGACGTCCTTCCCGTTGCGGGACAACAGCGCCAGCCGGCCGTCGGCGACATCGGCCAACACGCGCATTCCGTCCCACTTGACCTCGTGCACCCACTGCGGGCCGCTGGGAACAGCGGTTCCGCGGCTAGCCAGCATGGGGCGCATGGGTCCATCCTGACGCACGGGAAGGTTTCAGCCCGCGACACAAGAGCAATCCGCCATGACATCCCCAAGAGGCGGTGAGGAGGATCTGATTGTGCGTGCCATCTGGAAGGGTGCAGTGTCCTTCGGTCTGGTCAATGTGCCGGTGCGGCTCTACTCGGCGACGGAAAATCACGACGTCCAGTTCCGCCAGGTACACCGCGAGGACGGCGGCCGGATCAGGTACCAGCGGATCTGCAGCATCGACGGCGAGCAGGTGTCCTATGACGACATCGCC
>JBDTMW010000131.1:0-6828 GCA_039934065.1 Actinomycetota bacterium
GAGAGCTTGCCGTACAGCGGCGTCACGATCGTCGAGGTGATCAGGTAGGCGGTGACGACCCAGGCCTGTCCGGAGAGGTCATGGAGGTCGTCGGCGATGACGCGCATGGCCGACGAGACGATGGTCTGGTCGAGTGCGGCCAGGAACATCCCCATCATCAGGCCCGCGAGGATGGTCACGATCTGCTTGTGCGTGAGCGGCCCGTGGGTCTCGGACGTAGGGACAGGTCCGGCAGGCGCTGACGATGCGGCGGCAGTGGCCATTACTTCTCCTTGCTGAGGGCGCCGGACGGAACATCGCCCGAGGGTGTGACGGTCATCTCCTGAAGCAGGAGCGGCCCATACAGGTCTTTGGAGGCATCGAAGGACACGGCGAACCGCTCGAGGTAAACCTTGAAGGCCTCTGCATCTGCGGGTTCCCAGTCGTGCAGCATCTGGCGGAACCACTCACCGCGAGCAGCCTTGACCCGCTCGACGAGCTCGGCTCCCTCAGGGCTGAGCGAGACCATGAACGCCCGGCCGTCCAGCGGATCGGCCACCTTGTCCACCAGCCCGTGCGAAACCAGCATCGTGACCTGACGGCTCACCGTGGAGACGTCCGAGTGGATGCAGTCCGCCAGCAGCGACACCCGCCGCGGCTCCCCGACGAGCTTGAACAGGATCGGGTATGAACCGGGCTCGACCCCCGCGTGCAGCTTGGGAGTGTGGTGGCGCAGCGACTGGAAGAGCTTCATGACGCGGACCAGCTCGGTGCTGAGCTGGGTGGCGCTCTTAAGGCTGATCGCCATGGTGCCTCCGCGATCGTCGGGTGCTTGCTTGCTGCATACAACTATCACAAACAACTTGTATGGCGCAAGCAAGTACCTGCGGCGACGAGTCAGTGGGTGACGACGAGGCCTTCCAGGACGCGACGCGCGATCGCATCGTCACCGACCACGCTGTATTCCGTGTCGCTCACCGAGCGACGACCGGCGGCCCGGCGGGTGAACGCCTCGGTGGACAGTCCGATCGTGGTTGCCCCATTCGGCTGGCTGTCGGCGGGCAGGGCCTGGCCACGGGGCCGGCCCTGCTCGTCCACCTCGACCCGAACGCCCTGACGGGCAGCGATCGGTCCGGTGACGTCGATGAAGACCTCGTGCCCGGGCTCGAGGCCGGCGTCCTTGACGATCAGTCTGGGCAGCTGGCGCAGGACCGTGGCGACGAACACCGCAGCCGCCGGGGAGTCCAGGTTGCCGGGTCGCCCGAGCGCGCTGCGGATGTCCTGTTCGTGCGTCCACACGTCGAACGTCCGCACCAGAACCACAGTCGCGGCCAGATCGGGCCCGAACGGTCCGGCGATGATGCTGGAGTCGGACAGCGCCGGATCGCGAAGCGTCGAAAGTCGTTGTGCCAGAACCTTTTCGAGCTCAGTGATGACCTCAGCCGAGGCATGTCCCCGACGCACCTCGACGGCATACTCGATCTTCTTGCCGAGGTCGTTCCTGATGTGTTCGTAGTGAGGCATCTCGACCCGGGGGTCCTTGTGTCCCTCGAGCCACGCCTCGACGCCGACCACATGTGACAGCTGGTCGTGCACGGTCCATCCGGGGCAGTCGGTGGGCTTCGCAAGGTCGTCCACCCCGCAGCTGTGACCGAGGTCGACGACGGCTTGCGTCGTATGGGCAAAGGCTTCGACGAGATCATGCAGATGATGAGGTGCCGCCGGGTCTTGGGACATGCGGCCAGCCTACCTAGGCTGTGGCCATGACCACGGGCCCCGCAGCAACCTCCCACGCAGCGAAGCTGCCCATGGTCCTCGCCGCTGTCGCGGTCGTCTCCGTCATCGTCCCGGCCGGACTTCTCGGAGGTGTGTATGCCGCCCCCGTCGCCGGGCTGCCGGATGCCGGCGCGATCGTGCGCTGGGGGCTGCCGGTCGTTCGCGCCATCCATGACCTTGCGGCGGCCAGCACCGTGGGCCTGCTCCTGGTGGCCGCCACGATCATCCCCGAAGCACGCAGCACCTCGCGTCGGATCACCGCCGCTCGATACGCCAGTGCCTCGGGCGGCGTGTGGGTTGCATCCGGACTCATCGGACTGATCCTCTCGTTCGCCAGCATCTCGGGCACACAACTCACCGACCCGACCTTGGGCGCCCAGCTTCAGTCCTTCGTCTTCCAGCTCGAGACCCTCCGCGTCGCCGCGATCAGCTCGGCGATAGCCCTCGTGGTGACGATCGGTGCCGGCTTCGCACGGCGCCGCTCGGCCATGGTCGCCCTCGCGGCTCTCGGCATTCTGGCGATACTGCCGCTGTCTTTGGCTGGTCATGCCTCAGATCTCGCAAGCCACGACACCGCAGTCACCTCCCTCGCCGTGCACCTGGTTGCCGCCGTCATCTGGGTCGGGGGCGTGCTTGCGCTGGCCATGCTCCGGCCCCTGCTCGGCACTGCCCTGGGTGTCAGCGTTCAGCGATACTCCACCCTGGCCGGCTGGTGCTTCGCGGCCATTGCGTTGTCCGGAGTGGGCAACGCCTGGATCCGGATCGGGTCGATCGGCGACCTGGCGTCGAGCTATGGCGCGCTGGTGATCCTCAAGGCCGTCGCACTGCTCGCTCTCGGCCTGGCCGGTTGGCAGCAACGCTCACGCGTGGTCGACCGAATCACCTCGGATCCGCTGGCGGGCAGGCTGTTCGGCAGACTGGCTCTCATCGAGCTGGTCGTGATGGGCGCCGCGTTCGCCCTGGGTGCGGCTCTTTCCCGGAGTGCTCCGCCCGCGCCCGAGATGACGATGCCCATGCCCACCCCCGACCAGGCATCCGCCCTCACCGGCTATCAGGCACCCGCTGGCCCGCTCGCCGGCAGCGACTGGATCACCGTCTGGCGGATCGACTGGCTCTGGCTCGGGGTTGCGGTGGTCGCCGTTGCCCTCTATCTGGCCGGCGTACGGCGGATGCGCGTTCGCGGCGACGCATGGCCGGTGCTGCGAACCATCGGCTGGGTGCTGGGCTGGGCCATCTTCGCGTGGGCCACCTGCGGGGCACCCGGCGTCTACGGGCCGGTCCTCTTCTCGGTCCACATGCTCATGCACATGACCGTCTCGATGGCTGTGCCGATCCTCCTGGTGCTCGCCGCCCCGGTCACTCTGGCGCTGCGCACGCTGACCCAGCGACCGGACAACACCCTGGGTCCGCGCGAGCTGCTTCTCGGCCTGGTCCACTCCAGATTCCTTGCGGTGATCGGCAATCCGCTCGTCGCAGCGGGCCTCTTCTTCGGCAGTCTCGTCATCTTCTACTTCTCGCCGTTGTTCGAGCTCGCGCTGCGGACGCACACGGGACACGTCTTGATGACCACCCATTTCCTGCTGGCCGGCTACCTCTTCGCGTGGGTGCTCATCGGAATCGACCCCGGGCCCAAACGCTGGCCGCCCTCGCTGCGACTGATCATCTTGTTCGTCACCGTCTCGTTCCACGCATTCTTCGGCGTTGCGCTGACGACCGGCACGACCTTGTTGGCGCCCACCTTCTACGAGGCCCTGCACCTGCCGTGGGCCGTGGATCTGCTTGCGGACCAACGCAACGGGGGTGCCGTCGCGTGGGGCGTCGGAGAGCTCCCCACGCTGATCCTGGCCATGCTGGTCACGTTGGCCTGGGTCCGTTCCGATGCCGCCGAGAGCAAGCGCCTGGACCGCCAGGCCGATCGCGACGACGACGCGGACCTGAAGGCCTACAACGCACAGCTCGCGGCGCTCTCCGGACGATCCCGCCCCGGCGGACCACCCTCATCGCCAACCTCCCCACCATCACACTCACCGACGTCGGGACCCTGACATGCGCATAGCCGTGATCCAGCTCGGGTATGACGACCGGGAGCCTGTTTCCGAAAGGGTCGGCCGGGTGGCCGATCTGGTCCGCGGGCAGGCGGGTCACGACCTCGTCGTGCTGCCCGAGCTGTGGGCGCCTGGCGGGTTCTCCTACAGACACTGGGCAGACAGGGCTGAACCCCTTGATGGCCCGATCGCCTCGGCGATGTCCGCCGCCGCGCGCGATGCTGCTGTGATGCTGCATGCGGGGTCGATCATCGAACGCCCGGCAGATGGTGCCCGTGGCCCCGAGGGCAAGGACCTGTGGAACACCTCGCTGATGTTCGCCGCGGACGGGTCTCTGGCAGCGACGTATCGCAAGATCCACCGATTCGGTTTCGGTCAGGGCGAGCCGTTGTTGATGGAGGCGGGGAACGCCCTGGTTCTGGTCGACGTGCCCGATTCTTCGGCGACTGCGGCCCCCGCACGGGCGGCGCTGTCGACGTGTTACGACCTTCGGTTCCCGGAGCTCTATCGCGCCCAGCTTGATGCTGGCGCAATGCTTTTCGTCATACCGGCGGCGTGGCCTGCCGAGCGGGTTCGGCACTGGACACTCCTCGCGCACGCCCGTGCCGTTGAGAACCAGTGCCTGGTCGTGGCCTGCAACACTGCGGGCACTCACGCGGGTGTTGAGATGGGTGGACACAGCCAGGTCGTGCTGCCCACCGGTGACGTCGCTGCGATGGCGGGCAATGCCGAGCAGGTGCTCAGCGTCGACATCGACATGAGAGTCGTCACGGACTACCGCACCAGCTTCCCCGTGCTTCGTGACCGTCGGCTGCCGCTGAGGCCCGAGTGAGCCGTGTCCGCGTGCGCGCGCCAGAGCTGGTCGGCCGCGGCTGGCTGAACACCGGCGGCGAACCGTTGAGCCTGGCCGGCCTGCGCGGTCGAGTGGTGGTCCTCGACTTCTGGACCTTCTGCTGCGTCAACTGCCTGCACGTCCTGGAGGAGCTGCGACCGCTGGAGGCCAGGTTTGCCGACTCCCTTGTCCTCATTGGAGTTCACTCACCCAAGTTCGAGCACGAAGCTGACCCCGAGGCGCTGGCTGCCGCTGTCGAGCGCTACGGCGTGCACCATCCGGTCCTCGATGACCCCGATCTGCTGACCTGGCAGGCATACACAGCCAAGGCGTGGCCGACCTTGGTGGTCATCGATCCTGAGGGCTACGTCGTGGCCTCGATGTCCGGCGAGGGACACGAGCACGGGCTCAGCGTCCTGATCGAGGAGCTGATCGACACGCACTCCGCCAAGGGCACGCTCCGCCGAGGTGGCGCGCCCTATGTCCCGGTACCCCCGCCGGCAACTGCACTGCGTTTCCCTGGGAAAGCCGCTGTCCTGCTTGACGGTTCGTTCCTCTTGTCCGACACAGCGCACCACCAGCTGGTCCAGCTCGAGGTCGACCTCGACACCGAAAGAGCTCGGTTCGGTGGTCCGTCCGACTTTCAGGAGCCGCAAGGCCTGACGGTGTTGCCCCCTGACGTGGCTTCACGGGTGGGCTATGACGTCGTGGTGGCCGATAGCGTCAACCACCAGATCAAGGGCGTTCGACTTGCCGACCGACGGGTCCTGACCCTGGCCGGGACCGGCCGACAGCTGCGCGCGCGCTCCGGCAGCGGCTTGGCGCTCAACCAGGATCTGTCGACGCCCTGGGATGTCGCGTGGTTCATCGACCGGGTGGTCATCGCGATGGCGGGGATCCATCAGCTCTGGGCACTGCACCTCGCTGCCGACCCGGCTGACAACACGGTCGCTGTCCTGGCGGGCACCTCGGCCGAAGGCATCCGCGACGGTCTGGCCCATGACGCGTGGTTCGCCCAGCCTTCGGGACTAGCCACGTCGGAGGACGGCCAGCGCCTGTGGGTCGCCGACTCGGAGACATCTGCCCTGCGCTCGATCTGTGTGACCGATCAAGGCTTCGAGGTCGAAACACACATAGGCCAGGGTCTGTTCGACTTCGGCCACCGAGATGGGGCAGCCGATCAGGCCTTGCTACAGCACCCGTTGGGCGTCACGGTTCTGCCGGACGGCTCGGTGGCCATCAGCGACACGTACAACGGGGCCATCCGTCGTTTCGACCCTTTGACGCGGCAGGTCTCGACGCTGATGAGCGACCTCCGGGAACCGAGCGACGCTGTGGTCGAGATGGTTGACGGCCTGGCGTCCCTGGTCGTGGTGGAGTCAGCCGCGCATCAGCTGGTGCGCGTCCCGATCCCTGCTGCGGCCCAACGAGTCGACGGACCCGCGCACCAGAGTGGGCGCCCGGCAACGCCGCTGCCCGCCGGGACGGTCTCACTGATGGTCTCGTTCGTGCCGCCCACCGGCCAGAAGCTCGACCACCGCTGGGGCGACCCGACCCGCCTGATCGTCTCCTCGACCCCCTCCCAGCTGCTGGTCCATGGGTCCGGCACTGACAGCGGCCTGACCCGCGAGCTGACACTCGCACGCGACATACGCGTCGGCACCCTGCATGTGTCAGCGCAAGCTGCCGCCTGCGATGGCGACCCGGGCAGCGACGACGTGCCCGAACATGCGGCTTGTCATTTGTACCAACAGGATTGGGGCATCCCCGTGGTCATTTCCCAAGCTGCCGCACCCGAGCTGCAACTGGACCTGCGAGGCGCGTGACGAAGGGCCAGCCCTCGGGGACCGGCCCTTCGTGTTGTGCCTCTCCCTCGCTACCTCAGAGCGCTGCGCCTGTCTAGAACGCCTCCTCGGGCACGTCCATGAGCGAGTTGTCGGTCGCTTCGGCGATCTGGCGCTCAGCCGCGATCTTGGGCAGAACCGTGCAGGCGAAGAAAGATGCCGCGGCGATCTTGCCTTCATAGAAGCTCTTGTCCTTGGCCGATGCGGTGCCTGCGTCAAGGGCAGCCTTGGCGACCTCCGCCTGGCGCAGCAGGAGCCACCCCACGACCAGGTCACCTGCGCAGAGCAGGAGACGAGAGGTGTTCTGACCGATCTTGTAGAGGTTGGCCGGGTCGCCGCCCTCCTGGGCCGG
>JBDTMW010000132.1:0-6823 GCA_039934065.1 Actinomycetota bacterium
TCGCTCCTCCGGGGTGGCCCGACGGACGACGATGCGGGTCCAGGCGCCGACATAGATCCTGTCGTCCTCGGCCAGCTCTCGGCGCTGGCCGGGCTGCAACGCGTCCATTGGCAGCGGCCCGCTGGCGGCTCCGACGTAGGTTCCGTTCGAGCTCTGCAGATCTTCGACCCACCAGCGCTGGCCGTCAGTGGTCAGCTGCGCCTGGCGCCGGCTTACCCCGACGTCGGCGGCGCATTCGATCTCGGGGTGGATGTTGCGACTCACCGACCGGCGGCCGACCAACAGGCTCTGGGTCCGCAAGGGCACGACGAGCGGCAGACCTGGGGAGGGGCACTCCTCGTCGCTCTCCTGGTCTGCGTACCAGTCCGGGTCGACCCAGACCTCGGCCACCCACTCGACCTCGACCGAAGGCGCGACGGAGTCTGGAGTTGGTCCTGCGTTGGTCGCGCCGAGATCCAGGGGGTTTGCCGTGGCTGTCGGACCAGGAGTGGTCGTGGTGGACCGGGGCATGGTGCCGGTCGTGAAGTCGTAGCCGCACCCCTCACAGAACAGGGCGTCCGCGGTGTTCATCAGCGCACAGTTCGGGCAGGGCAGTCCGGCAGCGGGGGTTGTCGTGCTGGATGGCGCGGGACTGGATGGCGCGGGACTGGAAGACGAGGCGCTCGAGGGTGACGGGCCGGAGGTGGACGGGCTGCCCGACGAAGTCGACGGAGCCGACGAAGCGGCAATCGGCGCACCGCACGTGTCGCAGTAGTCCGACGCCTCGGAGACGTGGCCGTTCGGGCAGGTGCTGACGCTCATCGGTTCGCGCTCATTTCTTCACTCGGGTCGTCTTGGTCGACGCGGTGTCCAAGGCCATCTCGTCCAGCTTGTCGACACTGCGGCGCAGGCGAACGGTCCCGGCGTTGGGGTCGTCGATGTCCACGACCTTCTTCAGCTTGGCTGTCGCCTCTTCGTTGCCCGTCTCCGCTGCCAGCTGCACCGCCCGGCCGAGCTTCGCGGTGGCGGTGGCGTCGTCGCCCATCGCCTTGGCGGCAAGTCCTTCCTGGATGGCGTCGGCGAGCTCGGTCTGCCCGGTGTAGTGCGCGACCTCGGGGTTGATCCGCGTGGTCAGGGTGTCATCGCTGGACCACATGGCCTTGGCCAGAGCCTGTGCCACGACGGTCTCGCCGACGGCCAGCTGCACGCGGGCGGCCAGCTGCTCTTGGCCTATTCCCTTTGCTGCCAACCGAATTGCCACGTGATAGTCGCGGGACTCATCGCCCCAGGACCCAGTCGGGTAGGCCCCCGTCAGTGCGTTGACCTCCTGCCGGCGAGAGGTCAGGTCCTCCAGCGTCGGGGCCACCTGGCGTACGAACATCACCTGGGCTCCCTGTGGTGCCCACACGCGCAACGTTGCCGAGGCAACCCCCCGGGCCATGGACTGGCGCATCAACGACTCGAACGTCTCTGCCATCTCTGCGCCCGTCGGGATGATGTCGACCGTGCCCAAGAGCGCCTGGGCGATCCTGCGGACCTCCGCCACCTGCCACTCCGAACCGACACCGCGGCAGTCGCACTGGAACTGGCCTCTGGCCGCGTCGATCGCCGCAGTCAGCTTCTCGGGCGTCTCGTGCTGGTTCTCGCCGTCCGTCAGCAGGATGGCGTGCTTCTGGGCCAGCGTCGGGATCGTGTTGAAGACCCTTGTCGCGAGGGTCAGCCACGTGCCCATGGCTGTCCCGCCATCCGCGCGGAACGACGACACCGCGCTTCTGGCAGCCGATCGTGCGGCGCTGTCCATCTGGGCCATCCCCAGCTCGGAGCGCCCGCCCGGGAACGCCAGTCGCGCCTCGTGCGTGCCGGCGATGACAGCAAACCAGGTGCCGTCGATGATCTGGTCGATCGCTGCGACGGCTGCTTGCTGAGCGGCTCGGATATTGACCTCGCCCATCGACCCTGAGGTGTCCACGATGACGATCTCGCCTGCATCGCCGGCGCCGGCCTGCCCGGCCGCACCGGCGCTCGTGCAGGTCACCGTGACGATGGCGTGAACGTCGGTGCCGCCGTCGGGCAGGAACTCGTTCTGGTAGACCTCAGCGGTGAAATCGGCCATCTCAGGGCTTCCTCTCGGGTGGAACGGTGTGCGACGTGGAGGGATCGATACGGGCCAGGGCCACGGTGATGTTGTCCTGCCCGCCTTGTGTATTGGCCCAGTCAACCAGTGCCCCGGCCAGAAAGAGCGGCTCAACGGTCGCGGGAGAGCTGTCGACGGTCTCGCGCACAAGGGCAGCCAGGTCCGGTGCCGCTGAGCAGTAGTTCCAGAGCCCATCGGAACACAGCAGCAGCCAGCCCTTTTCGGTGAGCGCCATGGTGGCAGTCGTCGGCGTGTGATCTGGTGCGTCAACCCCCAGCCACCGCGTAATGGCATGCGAATGGGGACCGGTCTCCGCCTCCTGGCGCGGGACGCCGGTGGCGATCTGCTCCTGGGAGAACGAGTCATCAACCGTCAGCGCAACAGCTGTGCCGACATCCGGCAACCAGTAGGCCCGGCTGTCACCCACGGAACCGACGACGAGCAACCCCTGGTCCACCACCGCCGCGACGAAGGTACAGGAGGCTGGATTTCCAGCCGGATCTGCAGTCGTGGCAGTGACTTTGGCGCTCCGGGTGACGTCCAGCACGGCCTCACTGGCGGCGTCGGTCGCGACTACGAGACTCGCGGTCACTGCGGCGACGAGTGACGATGCGGTGCCCATTCCGCGCGAGCGGGAGGCCCCGAGGGCATCTCGCGCAGCTCGCGCGGCAGCGAGGCTGGCCACGTCAGAGTCGATGGAGTTCGACACCCCGTCGCAGACGACGATGACTGCCCTCGACCCGGGCTCGGGATCCGCGGCAAGTGCCATGGCGTCCTCATTACGGGAATGCCGTATTCCGCGGTCGCACACCGCGGCGACCCACGCAGATGGCTGTTCAGTGAAGTGATCGCGGAGGGTGGGTGCGCGCGTGCCGCACGTGCCGCAGTACCCGTCACTGATCACCTCGCCACCGCAGGCCAGACAGGTGGATGCAGTTCCGTCCAGATCGTCAGGTTTCGGGACCTCCTGGGTGGCCACCCGCGTCGTCGGCGGCTCGGCGGCCGCAGCTGTCGGACTGAGCTCTGCCCCGCATGCCTCGCAGAACTGTTCCGTGTCCGCGACGGCCGCGTGGCACGAGGGGCACTCTGTCATCGCGACAACCACGTCTGGCTCAACCACGTCGGGCTCACCCACGTCACTGCATCGTCCATCCGCGCACCGTGTTGGCCTGGTCGACAAAGTGAACCCTGTCGACGGGAGTCCTGGCATAGGTGGCGAGCTCGCGGTACGTCGCCTCGAGCCCGTTGCGCAGTGCTGGTTCGGCGGCCGGAATCCCGGCGATCAGGATGTCGGGACGCGCGCCCGTGCCGCGGACTTCGTGGAGTGCGGCATCGAGCACGGTAGCGGTCAGCGTGGCCCGGTCCTTGGCATCGATGGTCAGCGAGTCGATGCTGTGCATGGCCTCCGCCAGTGCCGGCAGCCCGCGCCCTGACGCAGCCAGCAGACCCGCCCGTTTGCGTCTGGCCTGGGTGAAGGCGCGGCTGGTCGGCGGGACGAGGTCCAGCGCGGAGATGGCCCCGTCCAGGTCTCCCCGTCCGGAGCGGATCCGGGCCAGACCGAACGCGGAGGCGGCGATGTAGCTGGCGTCGGTGCGCGCACAGGTCGTGTAGAGCGACTCGGCCACGTTCAGCTCGCCGCTGCCCTCACAGGCCAGAGCCAGCGCGAGCTTGGCCGCCAGCTCGCCGGGCACCTGGCCATAGACCGCGTTGAAGGACGACTGCGCGGCGGCGGCATCATCGCGGGACAGCGCGGCGAGACCCGACATCCAGACGGCTCGCCACTCCCATGGGTCGTGGTTGAGCATGTCCGCGACGACGGTGTCCACGACGTCGAGACGGCCGGCGTGCAGCGCCGCACTAGCAGTGGCCAGCTGGACCTCGGGAGTAGCCTCCGGCGCCGCTTTGAGCGCATCGAGCCTGGCTGCCGGGTCCTCGATGCTGACGGTGTGGATCCAGCTGGTCATCGGGTCGCTCTCGTCGACCTTCAGCCCGGGCAGGTCCTGCCAGCGCAGGGTCTCGTCGGCGATGGCGGAGATGTCGAACAACAGGGACGAGGTCGAGTGGATCGCGGCGCCAGGGCCGGTCTGATCGGCGACAACCTCGCGAAGCACACCCAGGAGCTGCACGCGCAGCTCGTCGGCGGAGGCAAAACGGTCGGCCGGATCCGGCGCGCAAGCCTTGGCCAGCAGTCGGTAGAGCGAGTCGTGCTTCTGGAACAGCGGTGTCTCGCTGACGGGTGGGAGTGAGGCCAGATAGATCGACTGATAGCCGCGGAAGTCCATCGCCAGCACCAGGAGGGTGCGCCCGATGGTGAAGATGTCGGAGGCCACCGACGTGCCGACGTCGGAAACCTCGGGCGCCTGGTAGCCGACCGTCCCGTAGATCGCCGAGTCCATGTCATCGAGCCGCCGCACCCCGCCGAGGTCGATCAGCTTGACCGCATCTCCCACCTGGATGATGTTGTCGGGCTTGAAGTCGCAGTAGACCAGCCCGAGATCGTGCAGGTACTGGAAGGCCGGCAGGATCTCGATGATGAACGCGATTGCCTGGTCGATCGGCAGCGGGTCATAGCGGTCGCCGGCTGCCTTCATCCGTGCCTTGAGCAGTGACTTCAGCGAGGTTCCGCCGACGTACTCCATGACGATGTAGCCGGCACCCTCATGGGTGACGAAGTTGTAGATCTCGACGATCAGCGGGTGCTCGACCTGCGCCAGGAACTGCCGCTCGGCGATGGCCGCGGCCATGGCATCGGCATCACCGGAGTTGAGCAGGCCCTTGAGGACCACCCAGCGGTTGGAGACGTTGCGGTCGCGCGCGACATAGACCCAGCCGAGGCCACCATGTGCCAGAGCGCCGGCGACCTCGTACTGCCCGCTGACCAGATCCCCGGCCTTGAGCTTGGGGGTGAAGGAGAAGGGGTTGCGGCACTTGGCGCAGAAGCCCTCGGTGCGCCCCGGCTGACCATCGCGGGACCGGCCCACGGGCGCGCCACAGGAGGGGCAGTTGCGTTTCTCCTCAGGGACGATCGGGTTCTTCATGATCGCCGCGGACGCGTCCACGGCCGGGATGGGAGGGATCGTCGTCAGGCCGGCACCGAGTCGGGCGCCACGAAGCCGGGTCGAGGACGTGCCCAGACGGCGGGTCACCGTGGAACCGGTGCGCGTGCGGGCGGACCCCAATGCCGTGGCGGACAGCCGGTTGGACGCCCGCGACATCGTGGAGACGCTGCTGCCGACGCCCGCGGGTTGCGACGTCGCGGAGACGCCGGCCCCGGGCACCTGACCCGCGACTGCCGTGGCGACGCTTGGGGTGGTACCGCCTGGGGAGGCGATGTTGGTGGCACTGCTTGATGGCTGGGCCCCGGCCGGGGAGCCACAGATGTCGCAGTAACCGTCCAGGATCGATCCTGTACACCCAGGCTGGGTGCAGGCGATGGTGGTCATCTCGCCTCCCTGTTGGTCTCGCTGGTCATTGCTGCGGGCGTCGAGCATGAGGCGAGGTAGGCCTGATGGGCCGCCACCAGCGCACGGGCGCGGACCATGTCGGACGGCTCGGCGCGCAGGACTGCCTCAGCGCGACTGAACAGCTCGTCGAGGTCGTCATCGATATCTGCTGCTCCGGGGCTGCGTTCGGTCGCGCTGCTGCTGCGTCGGGATCGGTTCGCCTTGATGGCGTAGGCCTCCAGCCGCCCGCGCAGCTCGTCGCGCTCATCCACAGCCGTGGCGTATGCCGCGTGCGCGAAGTTCAGGGCACGGCTGACCGTTGCCAGCCGAGACAGGTAGGCCTCCACGTCGGCAGGTGTCTCCGGCACCGGCCCCAGCGCCGCGACGTCAGGAACGGCAAGTCTGGGGGCGGGTGTCACCGAGGCCACGCAACGCGTGGCCAGGTCGCGGATCGCTGCCCCGCGAGCCTCGAGCTCGGTCCGCAGACTTTGTGCTCGCGTTGTGTCGCGGGCCGCCTCCGCACGCGTGGCTGAACCGACGATCAGGTCACGTTCGGCGCGGGCGGCATCGGCCTCGAGCGGTCCGACCAGTCCACCGACATCGGCGCCGCGCTTGGCCTTCCCGACCATCTCGCCCAGCCGCTCGTCGAGCTTGGTCAGCTTGTGGGAGAGGCGATCTCGGGTCTCCGGCGGTTCAGCGGCCACCAGGTCGCGCACTCTCTCCAGCTGGGCGCGGAGCTCCCGCAGGCGACTGGTCACGTTGGCGTCGGCCGGGTCCAGCGACAGGCGGGCACGCAGTGAAGCCGCCAGCGCATCAGACAGTCGCATCGCCTCCGGCAGGGACACGGCGAGCGCGCCGCTCGAGGTCGGGACGTCGGGTCGACGGGCCAGCTGTGGGTCCAGGGTGGCGTCCAGGCGACCCCAGATCAGCGTGGACAGGCGCTCGCGTTCGGCGGGTCCGACCCGTCCGGAGTCCCAGGTCGCCACCAGCAGGTCATGCCGGTCGGCGACCGCCTTCCATAGCGCCATCGACAACATGACATCGCTGGTCAGTCCCGTTGATGCTCCTCCGCCGGCATCGGCGTCGGATGCGGCCAGAGCCGCCTCGTCGAGCCGGTCTAGCTCGGCGCGGCGCTGGTCGCGCCAGGTGCCGAGTGCCTCCAGATAGTGCAGCGCGTCCTCGGACGAGATCGCGGAGCCCATGCTGCCCTGCGGCTCGGGGGTGATGGCCGTCGCCGCGTGCACCATCACGGCTGCCGCCCGTAGAC